>CALHJX010000127.1:0-26152 GCA_938033385.1 uncultured Collinsella sp.
CCGTGGCGCCGGCGGCAGCCTGCGCGGCGGGCGTGGCGATGGCATAAATCAGGTTGACGTTGTCGCCCACAAACTTGTCAGCAATGGACTTACACGTGGACTGGTCGTTCTGGGCGTTCTTCTGGTCGATCTTGACCTTAAGGCCGCTCTCCTTGATGGCCTTGACAAAGCCGGCGTTGGCGGCATCGAGTGCGGAGTGCTCGGTGAGCTGCAGAACGCCGATGGTGTAGTCGGAACCGGCGGCAGCAGAGCCGGAACCAGAGTTGCCGCCGCATCCGGCGAGCGGGGCGAGCGCGAGCAGGCCGGCGGAGACCAGAAGGCTCCTGCGGCTGATGGTGATGTCCTTCATATCATTACCCCCAGTATAAAAATGGCTGGAAACACTGCACTGGGACAAAGTGCAAGTGGAACTATAGTAGCGCTGATGTCCATTTTTACAACAGCCTGGCGGGTTTTTTAATACAGAATCGGATGGGCGGTACAGGTAGTCGAATGGGCGGCGGAGGGTCCTATGCGGCGGAGGAGGTGTCGTCCTCGTCCAGGGCGGCGAAGAGCTTCTTGCCGTCGAGGAGACGTGTGGTGACGTTTCTCATTCGGCCAATCTCTACGGTACGCAACGTGTCATCGGCGCCTCGGGCGTCATAGACCGTTCCCAGCAGATACGAGATGCCATCGCGCTGCCTGATGGCAAAGGGACGGAGTGTCATCCGTGCTGCTTCGGTTTCGCCGCGTGTCGTGACGCTCGAAATATCAAAACTCACCGTGGTTCCGTGGTCGATGGCCTGCTCGACGAGCTCGCACGTGTCGATGCGCTTGATGGGCGTACGTGTTGCCTTGGTAGCCTTGCTGCCTGCGCTTGGAACGGGTTCGGGTGTATCGAGGTAGCCGCGAACGTCGGCACTCGCCATGGCAACTAAGTGCTGCGCCATGCTCTTGCGGATAGCGATAGGCGTGGAGCGGTTGCGCATGACCATACCGTGGAGCCGGATGATCTCTTCGTCGGTGAGCGGACGGGTAAGAAGTTTGTAGCCCACGCCGCGTTTGTACTCAATTTCGTATCCGGCATGGCGAAGCGCGGAGATGGCGGTGTAGATGCTGCGCCGCGCCGCCGAGATGGGCATGCGGGCGGGGTCGTCGGGATGGGCGAGGCGCCGATCAACTCATCGGAAAGCATGGCCTTGTCCTCGCCGGTGTTTTCGCTCAAGAGCTGCAGGATGCGAACGGCGCGATAGGCTGCCATCGAGGCGGCGCCTCTAGTCGTGGTGTCGTAGGTTTCAACAGCGGCTTCGGTCATCGTGCCCACGTCCTTTCCGTTTTGGGTGGCGATGGTATGGAGCCTAGGACGTGGGGCTTTCCCAGGGGCGCAGGGCGCTCTGGGCGGTCGGTAGTCGTCGGCAAACGGCGGGTCGAGTTTTCAACAGCCCTGCTCAACTGACCAAAACCTTGCCAAAAGCTTGACGGATGCTGTTGAAAAAAGCGTCTCTCGACCGATGTCGAGAGACGCTTGTACGATGAGCGTTGGCGTGTGGCGACGCGAGCTAGTGTCCGACGATTAGAAGTCGGCGTTGCCCACGGTGCGCGGGTGCGGCAGGACGTCGCGGATGTTGCCCACGCCGGTCAGATACATGACCAAGCGCTCGAAGCCCAGACCGTAGCCGGCGTGCTTGCAGGAACCGTAGCGGCGCAGGTCAAGGTAGTACTTGTACTGCTCGGGATTCATGCCCAGGTCCTTGATGCGGGCCTCGAGCAGATCCAGGCGCTCCTCGCGCTGGGAGCCGCCGATAATCTCGCCGATACCGGGAACCAGGCAGTCGGCGGCGGCGACGGTCTTGCCGTCTTCGTTCATGCGCATGTAGAACGCCTTGATCTCGGCCGGGTAGTCGGTCACGAAGGTCGGGCGCTTAAAGTGCTCCTCGGTCAGGAAGCGCTCGTGCTCGGTCTGCAGGTCGATGCCCCAGCTGACGGGGTAATCAAACTGGTGGCCAGCAGCGACTGCCTGCTCCAGGATCTCGACGGCCTCGGTGTAGGTAACGCGGGCAAAGTCGGAGTTGGCGACATGGTCCAGGCGCTCGAGCAGACCCTTGTCCACAAACTTGTTGAGCATATTGAGCTCGTCGGGGCAGGTTGCCATAACGTCCTTGAGGACGTACTTGAGCATGGCCTCGGCGTTATCCATGTAGTCGTTCAGGTCGGCAAAGGCCATCTCGGGCTCGATCATCCAAAACTCGGCGGCGTGGCGCGTGGTGTTGGAGTTCTCGGCACGGAAGGTGGGGCCAAAGGTGTACACGTCGCCAAAGGCCATGGCAAAGTTCTCGGCATTGAGCTGGCCGGACACGGTGAGGCTCGCATGCTTGCCAAAGAAGTCCTGGCTCCAGTCGACCTCGCCGGACTCGGTGAGGGGCGGATTTTTGGGGTCGAGCGTGGTCACGCGGAACATCTCGCCGGCGCCCTCGCAGTCACTCGTGGTGATGATGGGGGTGTTGACGTAGACAAAGCCCTGCTCCTGGAAGAAGCGGTGGATGGCGGCAGCCGCGACAGAGCGGATGCGGAACACGGCGCGGAACAGGTTGGTGCGCGGGCGCAGGTGCTGCTGGGTGCGCAGGAACTCGACGGTTGCGCGCTTCTTCTGCAGCGGGTAATCCGGGGCGCTCGTGCCCTCGACCTCGATGGAGGTGGCAGAAAGCTCGAAAGGCTGGGGCGCATCGGGGGTCAGCTTGACGGTGCCGGTGCAAATGAGTGCGGCCGAGACGTTTTGATGGGCGATCTTGTCGTAGTTGTCGAGTGCCTCGCGGTTCATGACGACCTGCAGGTCGCGGAAGCAGCTGCCGTCGTTGAGCGTAACAAAGCCAAAGTTCTTCATGTCGCGGACGGACTTGACCCAGCCGGCGACGGTGACGGTCTGGCCGCCGAGCGACTCGGCATCGGCATAGAGCTGCGCGATTTTGGTGCGGTTCACGTATCCTCCCATAACGGTTGAATGATAGTTATCCATACAGTTCGATATTCTAGCAGCTCGGCTCATTTGGGCTATACAGATAAAGCATTGGCGGGATGGTTTTTCAAACGAAAAGCGCCCGAGGCCAAATGGTCGCGGGCGCTTGGCGTGGTGCCTTTTGGCTGTGTGGCGCGGGGCCTGGCTACTTGGTCTTGGCAACCAGCAGCGGGTCGCCAAGCTTGACGAGCGGGTTGCCGCCGATAAGCGTTCCAGACTCGCCGACATGGTCGATGCTCTTAAGACGATCGAGCTCGGAGACGATGACGGTCACGATGTCCTCGTGACCAGCGGCCTTAATGGCCTCGCGGTCGAAACTGATGAGCGGCTGGCCTGCCTTGACCACATCGCCCATCTCGACAAAGCGGGCAAAACCCTTGCCGTTCATTTCCACGGTGCCCAGGCCGACATGGATGAACACGCGAAGACCGTCCTCGGTGATCATGCCAATGGAGTGGTTGGTGACAGTGGTGGCGCCGATGCGGCCGTTGGCGGGCGCATAGATGGTGCCGGTAATGGGCTCGATGCCATAGCCCTGGCCAAGCATGCCCGAGGCGATCGTCTCGTCGGGAACCTCGTTCAGGTTGACGAGCACGCCGTTGACGGGGGCATAGATGACGCCTTCGCGGGTGGCGAAGCTTGCTGCGGGCGGAACGGACGCCTCGCCGGTCGAGGTGAAGGTGGACTTAAGCGAATCGAGCAGACCCATAGTTGCCTCCAACTTAAATAGGCGCATATCGCGCGTTTGGTTTACCGGAAACGTTTCACATGTGTTTCGCGGCTTGGTCAACGCCCCTATTCTACGCTGCTCAACGATACCTCTGAACTGGGATTATGTGATATATCAGTTGAAGGGAAACTTATTGCCGGAGTGTTTCTGCGCCACGGGTTCAAGTGGGGTACGCTTGAAGGCGAAAAACAAGGGCGCATAATTTGCGCGAAGGGAGCACATATGATTGTCGAGAACCATGCGCTGTGGGGCGAGGAGCCGACCGAGGATTATCCGGCGACGTTTACGTATTTGGGTGCCGAGCCGTTGCCCGATAAACCGAATGGCCGCCGCCCCGCGGTGATTATCTGTGGCGGAGGTGCGTTTACGCATATCGCTCCGCATGAGCAGGATCCTGTGGCGTTTGCGTTTTTGGATCACGGTTACCAGGCCTTTGTGCTCAACTATGTCACGAGTTCTACGGGTGACGTGAGCTTTCCGCACCCCCAGGCAGATCTTGCCAAGATGGTCGCCACGGTGCGCGCCAACGCCGACGAGTGGCATGTCGATCCTAAGCGCGTGTGCGTCGTGGGCTTTTCTGCTGGCGGCATGATTTGCGCCTCGCTGGCAACACAGTGGAAGACTGGTCCCTTCGCGGGCTTGGCCGGCGCGCGTCCGGACGACATTCGTCCCGATGCCGTGGTGCTGGGCTATCCATTGCTCGACTTTGCCTATGTGCGCGACATGCAGACGCGCGATCCGCGCATTGACTTGCGTGTGCCCAAGACGGGCGGCAAGACGGGGCGCGATTTGCTCAACGACTACCTGTCGATGGTGACGGGCGGCGAGGCAACTGACGAGCATCTGGCCGACATCTGCCCCACCACGCATGTTTCGCGTCAGATGCCACCGACCTTTGTGTGGGGCGTGTCCGACGACAAGACGGCGCCGATCGCGCAGGTCTACCCGTTTGCGCAGCGCATGGCCGAGGAGGGCGTTGCATGCGAGATGCACGTCTTCGACCAGGGTGGTCACGGCCTTTCGCTCGGCAACGCCAACACCGCGGTCGACAACGAGGACAAGCAGGTTTCCGTCCGTCCCTGGATCCGCCTGGCCTTCCGCTTCCTCGAGCGCCATCTGTAAGAGTCCCGGCATCCAAGCCCTTCAATAACTTGCGGTGAAATAGTTCCTATCTGGGGCATCAACCAGCCCATCCAGGAACTATTCCACCGCAACTTCGTTTTTGATGCCCCGCCCGGAAACTGCGCCCCAGTTTTGCCTTTCAAGGTGGGACGCAGTTTCCCATAGGGCCTCGACTGGGAAAGCGCGTCCCGTTTCGAGCGGGGATTCCGGGATGCATTTTCCGTAAGAGGCCTGTTAGGGAAACCATATCCCGTTTCGAGCCAGAATTCTGGGATGTAGTTTCCCCGAGAGGCCTCATCGGGAAACTATGGCCCTGAACTCTCCTGCCTGTCCCCATTGCGCCAATCTGCTGATTGAACGTCGTTGTGTGTTCACGCTATCATGTAAGCTTAAAATTGGTTAGCCATGGCAAACGGTTAGCCATGGTGAACATAAATACAACGCCCTGTGGGCGCCGGGGGAGGAACACGGACGTGAAGCTCGATACACTCGAGATTGGAAAGGACGCCGTTGTCGCATCGGTGGCATCGGACGATCAGGCACTCCGACAGCATATTTTGGACATGGGTCTAACGCCGGGCACCGAAGTCACCATGATGAAGTACGCCCCCATGGGCGACCCGCTCGAGATCCGCCTGCGTGGCTACGAGTTGACACTGCGCAAGGACGATGCCGCTCGCATCGAGCTTGTGGGTATTCACGATACCGATACGGGTCCGCGCGCTAACGCCGCAATCGGCACGACGGAGCATCCGGCCCTGGGCGAGGGGACGTATTCGCCCCGTGCGGCAAAGACGGCCGTGCCCGAGGGCGCGCCTCTGCACTTTGCCCTCGCCGGCAACCAAAACTGCGGCAAGACCACGTTATTCAACCAGCTGACGGGCTCCAACCAGCACGTCGGTAACTTTCCCGGCGTGACGGTCGACCGCAAAGATGGCACCATCCGCAACCATCCCGAGGCGAGCGTTACCGACCTGCCTGGCATTTACTCCCTGTCGCCGTACACAGGCGAAGAGGTCGTGAGCCGTCAGTTCATCCTCGACGAGCGCCCGGACGCCATCATTGACATCATTGATGCCACCAACATCGAGCGTAATCTGTACCTGACACTGCAGCTCATGGAGCTCGACCGTCCTATGGTCATCGCGCTCAACATGATGGACGAGGTGACCGCCAACGGCGGCGCCGTGGACGTCAACCTGCTCGAGAGCCTGCTGGGCGTGCCCGTTGTCCCCATTAGCGCTGCCCGCAACGAGGGTATCGGCGAGTTGGTGGATCATGCCCTGCACGTGGCGCGGTTCCGCGAGCGCCCTGGTCGCCTGGACTTTTGCGCGCCCGACGGTCCGGACGGCGGTGCGCTGCATCGCTGCATCCACGGTATTGCTAACCTGATCGAGGACCATGCCGTGACGGCGCACATCCCGGTGCGCTTTGCGGCGACCAAGCTGGTCGAGGGCGATGAGCTGGTAACCGAGGCGCTTCACCTGGATCGCAATGAGCTCGACGCTATCGAGCACATCATCACCCAGATGGAGGGCGAGGCCGGCACCGACCGCCTATCTGCGCTGGCCGATATGCGTTTTAGCTTTATCGGCGACGTGTGCGGGCGTTGCGTCGTCAAGCCGCACGAGAGCCGCGAGCACGTGCGCTCCGTCAAGATTGACCGCATCCTGACAGGTCGTTACACAGCCATTCCGGCGTTTCTGGTGATCATGGGCCTCGTCTTTTGGCTGACGTTTGGCGTGATCGGCGCGGCGTTGCAGGGACTCATGGAGGACGGTATCGCTGCCATCATCGCCTCGGCCGATGCGGGCCTCAAGGCGTTCGGTACCAACGACGTGGTGCGCTCGCTGGCTGTCGACGGCGTGCTTACGGGCGTGGGCAGTGTGCTGACCTTCCTGCCGATTATCGTCGTGCTCTTTTTGTTCCTCTCCATTCTGGAAGACTCCGGATACATGGCGCGCGTGGCCTTTGTCATGGATAAGGTGTTGCGTCGCTTTGGCCTGTCGGGCCGCAGTTTCGTGCCCATGCTCGTCGGTTTCGGCTGCACCGTGCCGGCTATCATGTCGACCCGTACGCTCCCATCCGAGCACGACCGCAAGATGACGGTCATGCTCACGCCGTTTATGAGCTGCTCAGCCAAGCTGCCGGTTTACGGCTTGCTGTGCGGGGCGTTTTTCCCGCAGGCGACGGTTCCCGCCATGGTCTCGCTCTATCTGATCGGTATCGTGGTCGGCTGCGTCGCGGCTTTGGTGCTCAACCGCACGGCATTTAAGGGCGACCCGGTGCCGTTTATCATGGAGCTCCCCAACTACCGCCTGCCGAGCGTCAAGACGACGGTGATGCTGGCATGGGATAAGGCCAAGGATTTTATTACCAAGGCCTTTACCATTATCTTTGCCGCTACGGTGGTCATCTGGTTCCTTCAGACGTTCGACATCCGCTTTAACGTGGTCGCCGACCAGTCGCAAAGCCTGCTTGCCGGTCTGGGTAGCATCATCGCGCCGGTGTTGGCCCCGCTCGGCTTTGGCGACTGGCGCGCCTCGACGGCGCTCGTCACGGGGCTCATTGCCAAGGAGAGCGTCATCTCGACGCTCACGGTGCTTTTGGGCGCAACGTCGCCCGCGGCGCTGTCGACCATGTTTTCGCCGTTTACCGCCTACGTGTTCTTGGTCTTTACGTTGCTGTACCCGCCTTGTGTGGCGGCAATCGGCGCCGTCAAGAGCGAGTTGGGCGCGCGCTATGCCGTGGCCGTATTCGCGTTTCAGGTCGCCGTTGCCTGGATCGTGGCGTTTGTCGTGCATTCGGCGGGCATATTGCTGGGGTTGGCTTAGTTATGAATTGACGGCGCAACCTCTGTGTATCGAATTGTTTTCGGCCCCGCATCTGTACTGACGGATGCGGGGCCGTTGCTATATAATCGCCTCCGCTCAAAACGATTGGAGACGTTATATATGACTCAGACAAGGCAAGACGGCATCACGCTCAAGCAGTGGCTCCCACTCGTCGGGCTCACCTGCTGTGCGTTCGTGTTCAACACGTCGGAGTTTATGCCCATCGGCCTTTTGACTGATATCGCCGCGTCGTTCTCGCTCACCGAGGCCCAGGCGGGCATCATGATCTCGGTCTATGCCTGGGGCGTCATGCTGCTGTCGCTGCCGCTCATGGTGTTCGCCTCGCGCTTTGAGTTCAAGCGGATGCTGCTGGGCGTGCTGGCCGTGTTCTCGCTCGGTCAGTTCCTGTCCGCTGTGGCGCCGACCTATCCCATCCTGGTCTGCGCGCGCCTGGTGGTCGCTTGCGCACATGCCGTGTTCTGGTCAGTCGCCTCGATTATGGCCTCGCGCCTGGTCGACACTCGCCACGGCGCGCTCGCCATCAGCATGATCGCCACGGGCTCGTCCATCGCGCAGATCTTCGGCCTGCCCCTCGGTCGCGCCATTGGCTTGGCCGTGGGCTGGCGCATGACGTTTGCCGTGGTTGGGGCCCTCTCAGCCATCGCGGCCGTCTACCAGGCAGCGGTGTTCCCGGCCATGCCGGCGGGTGAGCGCTTTACCGTCAAACAGCTGCCCGAGCTGCTCAAGAACCCGCTCCTCATCGCGCTCTACGCAGTCACGGTCTTCATGGCGACCGGCTATTACGCAAGCTACAGCTATATCGAGCCCTTCCTGGCGCAGGTCGCGCACGTCGATGCGGGCGCCATTACCATGACGCTGACGGCGTTTGGCTGCTCTGGTTTGCTCGGAAGCTGGCTGTTTGGCCGCCTGTTCGACGGGCACCGCTTCCCGTTCTTGGCTATCACGCTCTCCGGCGTGCCGGTGGCCCTGCTGCTCATGGGGCCGGCCGCATCGTCGCTCGTGACAGTGCTTGCCGTCTGCGCACTGTGGGGTTGCTGCGCCACGGCCTTTAACGTGGCGTTTCAGGCCGAGCTCATCAAGCACACGCCGGCAGACTCGTCGGCCGTCGCCATGTCGATCTTCTCGGGCCTGTTCAATCTCGGTATCGGCACGGGTACCGCGATCGGCGGAGCCGTGGTTTCGGGCCCCGGTATCGCCTGGATCGGCTGCGCGGGCGGTGCGATCGCTGCCGTGGGCGTCATCCTTGCCATCACGGTGATGTTCCCGGCTATCCGCCGCGCCAAGCCCGTCGCCTAATCACGTTTCCTCATCAGTTGCGGTGGAATAGTTCCTGTTTAAGGCCTCTGAAGGCCCAAGTAGGAACTATTCCACCGCAACTTATTTTGGGGAAGAGGATGCAAGCCGGGCATACAATGGATGTCGTTGTGTTGCGCTTACCGGGAGGTTGCTATGTGGGCATACGAGACGACGTTCTATCAGATCTATCCGCTGGGCTTTTGCGGAGCTCCGCGCGAAAACGCCGCGCCCGTTGCCGAGGATGAGCTCGCCCAGGCTGCCAACGTCGCGCCCAACCCCGATGCGCCCATCATGAAGATTGCCCAATGGGCCGACTACCTGCAGGAACTCGGCGTTGGCGCTGTGCTCATCAACCCGCCGCTCGAGTCCGATAGCCACGGCTACGATACGCGCAGCCTGCGCCATATCGACCGCCGCCTGGGCGGGGATGCCGACTTTGCCGCCGTGTGCGAGACGCTGCACGCCCATGGCATCCGCGTGGTGCTCGATGCTGTCTTCAACCACGTCGGTCGCGGCTTTTGGGCCTTCCGCGATGTGCAGGAGCGCAAGTGGGATTCGCCCTACAAGGACTGGTTCCACATCAGCTTCGACGGCGACTCGTGCTACGGCGACGGCTTTTGGTACGAGGGCTGGGAGGGCCATTTTGAGCTTGTGAAGCTCAACCTGCAAAACCCCGCCGTGGTCGATTACCTGCTTGAGTCCGTGCGTCGCTGGGCCGAGGTTTTTGGCATCGACGGCCTGCGCTTGGACGTCGCCTATATGCTCGATCGCGACTTCATGCGCCGCCTGCATACTTTTACCCGTGAGCTCAAGCCCGACTTTGTGCTGATTGGTGAGACGCTCCACGGCGACTACAACCAGATCGTCAACGACGAGATGCTCGACTCCTGCACCAACTACGAGTGCTACAAGGGCCTGTACTCCAGCTTTAACTCGGTCAACATGTTCGAAATCGCCCATTCGTTGCACCGTCAGTTTGGCGGCGACCCGTGGTGCATCTACCGCGGCAAGCACCTACTGTCGTTTGTCGACAACCACGATGTGCCGCGCCTGGCGAGCATCCTCACCGACAAGTCCTGCCTGCGCCCCGCCTACGGCATGCTCTTTGGTATGCCGGGCATTCCGTGCGTCTACTACGGCAGCGAGTGGGGGATTGCCGGCGAAAAGGGCGGCCCCGATGGCGACTGGGCGCTGCGACCTGCGCTCGATGAGCCTGCGCCCAACGAGCTGACGGCGTTCATCACGCAGCTTGCGCACCTGCGCTCGGCCGACGATGCGGCGGCCCGTGCCCTCAACTACGGTGCCTATCGCAACGTGGTGATCCAGAACAAGCAGCTGCTGTTCGAGCGCGCCTGCGACGATGCGACGGTGCTCGTGGCGGTCAATGCCGTGAGCGAGCCCTATACCTTTGGAGCCGGCGAACTCAACGGCTCCTTCGTCGACCGGCTGGCCGACGACGTGCCCACGGTCGAGCTGACGGGTACCCTTGAGCTTGCACCCTACGAGGTGCGCTATCTGCTGAGGGCCTAGGCCATGGCAGCGTCTGACGAGGGCTATCAACATATTGAGCATGGGTTTGAGCCCGTGTTTGACGAGCGCTCGCGCGTTTTGGTGTTGGGGTCGTTTCCCTCGGTGCTCTCGCGTGCCAATGCCTTCTACTATGGCAATCCGCAGAACCGCTTTTGGCGCGTGATGGCCGCGTGCCTCGGTGTGCCCGTGCCGCCCAACGAGGGCGATCCTTTGGCAAGCGGTGAGCCCGCGATGCTCGATGCCTCGATTGCCGCCAAGCGGGCTATGCTGCTCAACGGCGGTGTGGCCCTGTGGGATGTGATCGAGAGCTGCGACATCAAGGGTTCGAGTGACGCCAGCATCAAAAACGTCGTTCCGGCGCATGTCGAGCGCATTGCCGGCGCAGCTCCCATTGAGCAGGTGATATGCAACGGTGGTGCAGCTGGCCGGCTCTACAAGCGCTATCTACAAGAACGCACCGGGCTGCCGGCCATCGTTCTGCCGTCGACAAGTCCCGCCAATGCGGCGTGGCGCCTGGAACGCCTCGTCGAGCGCTGGCGCGAGGCCGTTGACTGGGGTGCTCTGTAATTTAGATATCTGATTGGGCGCGAGTGCCGAGGCATTTCATGATGGCATGCCAGACCGGTGCGGGCAGCGCGGGTTTGGCGCGCACCATGCCGCCGGCATCGACGCTTTCGGCATTGCCGCCGCCAAGTCGCTGCGCATGCTCAACCGAGCAACCCATGCGCACGGCACCTACGAGCTTGTCCAGGGCCTCCGAAAACGGCCGGCGCAAGAGGCCCATACGCGGGGAATGGCGAAGCGCTGCGATGCCGCTGCCAGCACAGATGACAACGCCGTCGCACCATGGCAGGTCACGTAGAATACATGCCCGGTATAGGCGGTCGAGGACTTCGTCCGCCTGCTTGGCGTTTTTGGACAGGGCCTGGACGACGACATAGACGCGTGTCTCTGTATTTCCAAGGCGATCGAGTATCTGCTCGACAGCGATCATAGCCTCATCGTCAAATGCATCATCAACAGCGAGCACCATGCCATCGACTGCACCGGTGTCATCCGCCTCCAAATCAACCGGGCGGGGGAGCGCGGTGCCAGAAAGCTGAGCATAGGCAGCGATGGCATCCTGCAGGTCCCAGAGCAAAAACTCAAGATCGGCGCTATTGGGAATGCTGATATACGCAATGGTTTGCAACGTTTTTGGTACATCGCCGCGTGCGGTCGTCTCCATGCCACCTCCTTTCCGGTTGGTTTCCGTTTAGGTTACACCGTCTGGTGGCGCTCCGCCGCGCTATCCTAGTGCAACCCTTACGAAAGGAACGCCATGCGTCTGCCCATGAATACCTCGCTTGCCACGCTCAAGCCCTCCGGCATCCGCCGGATCAACGCACTCGCCGCGCAGCATCCGGGATGCATTGCGCTCGCGCTCGGCGAGCCCGATTTTCCCACGCCCGATGTGATTAGCGCTGAGGTGACGGCCTCGCTCAATCGCGGTGACACGCATTATCCGCCCAACAACGGTCGCCCTGCCCTGCGCGAGGCGCTGGCTGCCTACATGGGGGATGCGGGCCTTACGTATTCTGCCGACGAGGTCATTCTGACCGACGGCGCGACCGAGGCCCTGTCGGCAACATTTATGGCCATGCTCAACCCCGGCGACGAGGTCATCATCCCCACGCCGGCCTTTGGCCTGTACGAGAGCATCGTCGTGGCCAATCACGCCAAAGCGGTCTTTTTGGATACGGAGCCTGCGCAATTCCAGATTGACGAGGAAGCGCTTCGCGCCTGTGTGACCCCGGCGACCAAGGCCATCGTTATCTGCTCGCCCAACAATCCCACGGGCTGCATTCTTAACGCGGCATCGCTCGACGCCGTGGCGCGCGTAGCGGAGCAGGCGGGCATCTACGTGGTCTGCGACGACGTATACAACCGCCTAGTCTATGTGGATGGCTACGAGCGCTTTGCCCAGCGCCACCCAGAGCTTCGCGATCAGACAGTAGTTATCGAGAGCTTCTCCAAACCCTGGGCCATGACCGGCTGGCGCTTGGGCTGGCTCGCAGCCGCAGCCCCCGTCATCGTCGAGATCGCAAAGGCCCACCAATACTTAGTGTCGAGTGCCGTCTCCTTCGAAATGGACGCCGCAACTCGAGCCCTCACCGTCGACCCCACCCCCATGCTCGAAGTCTACCGAACCCGTCGCGAACGCGTACTCGCAGCCTTAGACGCCATGGGCCTCGACGTAGTTGAACCGGCGGGAGCCTTCTATGCCTTCCCCAGCATCAAACAGTACGGCCTAACGAGCGAAGACTTCTGCATCAAAGCCATCAAAGAGGCAAACGTAGCCCTAGTCCCGGGCGACTGTTTCGGCACCGAAGGCCACGTCCGCCTTAGCTACTGCGTGAGCGATGAAAACCTGGACGAAGGCCTAAGTCGCCTGTCCAACTTCGTGTCAACCCTATAGCCCAACGGGACCCAAAAACATCAGCCCACCGACATAAGGGTTATGCGTGGGGGCGTCAGCCAACGAAAACCCGGGCTGCCCCATAGTTGACGCAGGCCGCGCCGCCAAAGGCCAGGCGCAAGCTTTTCGTAGATTCCGCACGAGCCGAAGAGCACTAAATGTGCTCTTCGTGCGAGCCCAGGACCTGACCGAGCGAAAAGCTTGCGCCTGGCCTTTGGCGGCGCGGCCGAGATGGTGGAATTGTGTGCAGCCAGGGTTGCCGTTGACCGACGCCGGGGTCCCCGCCATAATACTTTCGGTTCACGCACGAATCCGCTGCCAGAGACAGCCGGCGCAAACGGGCATCGCCCGCGAGCTTAATGGGATATCCCGCCAGCCGAGGTGGTCGAGTAGATATGTCTTCTCGCCCCCGTCGCTCATGCAGCGCGGGGGCTTTCTTTTTGGACATGCCCCCGTCACGTCCTTGTGGCGGACCGTGCCCGGAAAGAATTCGAGGAGGTGTAATTCATGCCCCAGCAGTACAAAATCGACAAGGTTGCAGAGATCGAGTCCCGTATCGCCGAGAACGCCGGTCTGTTCGTCGTCAACTACAACGGTCTGACGGTTAAGCAGGCTCAGGAGCTGCGTCATCAGCTTCGCGAGTGTGGCGCCGAGATGAAGGTCTACAAGAACAACCTGGTCAAGATCGCTCTCAAGAACCAGGAGCAGCCCGAGCTCGACGAGATCCTCGCCGGCCCCGTCGCTTATGTGTTCTACGAGACCGAGCCGGTCGAGGCCGCTAAGACCCTTAAGGACTTCTCCGCTAAGTCCAAGGGTGTCCTTGAGATCAAGGGCGGTATCTCCGACGGCAAGGCCGTTTCCGCTGATGATGTTAAGGCTATCGCCGAGCTGCCCACCAAGGATCAGCTTCTCGGCCAGATCGCCGGTCTCATCTCCGGTTTCGCTCGCGACATCGCTGTCTGCGTCAACGGCGTTTCCTCTGGTCTCGCTCGTTCGATCCAGCAGGTCTCCGAGCAGAAGGCAGCCTAGTTGCTGTTTTCACCCGTGGCGGCAACGCCGCACCCCTGGCGCATTCGCGCCGTGTTTTAACTGATCTCCGTGCATTCGCACGGAAACCGAAAGGACTTAGAAATGGCTAAGCTTACCACCGATGAGATCATCGATGCTCTTAAGGAAATGACCCTTCTCGAGGCTTCCGAGCTCGTCAAGGCTATCGAGGACACCTTCGGCGTTTCCGCCGCTGCTCCTGCCGCCGTTGTCGCCGCTCCCGCTGCTGGCGCTGCTGAGGCCGAGGAGAAGACCGAGTTTGACGTTGTGCTCGAGGGCTTCGGCGACAACAAGATCCAGGTCATCAAGGCCGTCCGTGAGCTCACCAACCTTGGCCTGAAGGAGGCCAAGGAGGTCGTCGAGGGCGCTCCCAAGGCTGTTCTCGAGGGTGCCAAGAAGGAGGACGCCGAGGCTGCCAAGGAGAAGCTCGAGGCTGCTGGCGCTGCTGTCACCCTCAAGTAATCAGGCTCTCTCGCCAGATTTCTTTGCAGACGGGGTTCGCATTGCGAGCCCCGTCTTTTTTGTTTTGGCCCCTCATTCCCATTGCTCGGCACGCAGAACACCGTTGTCTTCGCCGTGCCAATCCCGTTACCGCTGGGGCGTAAAATTGCACCATTCGAGCAATAATTTGCGTTGACCTGCTGAAGAATTGCGTTTGCCTTACGGCGACGTATGTCTCCGGCGGTAAGATACTTCAGTATCGCAATTTGGTCTGCGGCCGTCGTGCCGCACGCACAGGGCGCATTCTGCGCCTGCGAAAGGATCCTTGAATAACATGAAGGCAATCATCCCCGCCGCCGGTCTTGGCACGCGTTTTCTGCCTGGCACTAAGTGCACGCCCAAAGAGATGCTGCCGGTGCTCGACAAGCCGGTCATTCAGTATGTCGTCGAGGAGGCGCTCGACCCCGAGGAGGTCGACGACGCCATCATCGTTACCTCGCCCGGTAAGCCCGAGCTGCTGAGCTACTTCCAGCCCGATCGTTCGCTCGAGAACCTGCTGCGCGAGCGCGGTAAGGACGCCTACGCCGACGCCGTCGCCCATGCGGGCGGTATGCCGGTCGACTTCCGTTATCAGTACGAGCCCAAGGGCCTCGGTCACGCCATTCGCTCTGCTGCCGACGCCGTGGCAGGGGAGAACTTCCTGGTTCTTCTGGGCGACTACGTTGTGCCTAACCGCGACATCTGCGACAAGATGCTCGCCGTTTCCAAGGAGCACGGTGGCGCTTCGGTTATCGCCGTCGCTGCTTGCTCGCCCGAGGAAGTCAGCCGCTACGGCGTTATCGCCGGCGATCGCGTGGGTTCTCTCGAGGGCTTCGAGAATGCCGCTGACGACGAGCCCGGTGCCGTTTGGCGCATCGGCGGCCTGGTTGAGAAGCCCGCTCCCGAGGCGGCTCCGTCCAACCTGTACATCGTCGGTCGCTACCTGCTGAGCCCGCTGGTCATGGACCTGCTGGCCGATCAGCAGGCCGGCAAGGGCGGTGAGATCCAGCTCACCGATGCTATGGCCCGTTCGCTCGACCGCGAGGCCATGTACGCTGTCGTCATCGACCCGCTCTCGGGCTACGACACCGGCACCCCGTCTGGCTGGATGGCCACCAACGCCCTCATGGCCGCAAGCGATCCTCGCTTTGCCAGCGCCTTCTGGGACGCCATCGACGAGCGCGGCGGCTTGATGCGCAAATAAGCCTTCGGGCATCGACATTTACGGGTGCGGACTTCGGTCTGCACCCATTTTTTATGCGCGCCGCGGCTTGGCTCCGGAAAGTGAGGCCCACAATTTGGTCGAATTCTGGGATGTGCTTTCCGGTTGGGGCCCCTAGCGGAAACTACGACCCGGAATATCGGCTCAGAACGGGACACGCTTTCCCGAACAGGGCTCAACCGGAAAGCGCATCCCAGTTTGAGGCCTCAAAACGGGACGTAGTTTCCGCTCGATTAGCCCTCACCGCCATTTCGCCGTTCAGCATCCCGCATCAACAGTCTCGTTCACAGAAAATATATGAACAGATGTTCGATACACACCCATCTACCTGCGCATTTTCTGCCGAAAAACTTTGCTACTCCAAAAACTCAATCGCGTCAAGGCTTTTCTTGCCCAACGGTCGGTACCTGATAAACTATTAGGTTGCGATAACTGGCGAAGCCATGCCTCGCCAACCCACCGAGCATTTCCGTGAAGGAGGAAAAACCTGGTGACCTACGCATACACTGCCACTGAGCGCAAGCGCGTCAGCTTCGGGAAAATCCCGGAGGCCATGGAGCTCCCCAACCTTATCTCTGTTCAAAGGGAATCCTTTGAGCGTTTTAAGGACGAGGGCCTTCGTGAGGCGTTCAAGGAATCCAGCCCCATCCAGAGCCAGAACCATGTTCTCGAGGTTACCTTCGGCGAGCATCAGTTCGGCGACCCCGCGCACACCGTCGAGGAGTGCCGCGAGAAGGATATGACCTATCAGGCTCCGCTTCTGACCGACGTCCGTCTCACCAACAAGGAGACCGGCGAGATCAAGGAGCAGCTCGTTTTCATGGGCGACTTCCCCATGATGACCGATCAGGGCACCTTCATCATCAACGGTACCGAGCGTATCGTCGTCTCGCAGCTCGTCCGCTCCCCGGGCGTGTACTACAGCTCCGAGATGGATTCGGGCAAGCAGATCTACAAGGCCCAGATCATCCCGTCCCGCGGTGCCTGGCTCGAGTTTGAGGTCGACAAGCGCGACCAGCTCATGGTCTCCATCGACCGTAAGCGCAAGCAGAGCGCCACGATGTTCCTGCGCGCCCTTGGCATCGCCGTCACCAACGACGACATCATCGAGCTGCTCGGCAACTCCGATGTGATCAAGCGCACCCTGGAGCGCGACACCGCCCTCACCCGCGAGGACGCCCTCATCGAGATCTACCGTCGCCTGCGCCCGGGCGAGCCTCCCACCGTGGATGCTTCCCGCAGCCTGCTCGAGGGCCTGCTCTTCAACCCGCAGCGCTACGATCTGGCCCGCGTCGGTCGCTACAAGGTCAACAAGAAGCTCAACCTCACCACCGAGGAAGAGGTCACGGTGCTCACCGACGAGGATATCGTCGCGACGCTGCGCTACCTCCTGTCTCTCGCTGCCGGCGAGCAGGGCTTCAAGGTCGACGACATCGACCACTTCGGCAACCGCCGCATCCGTACCGTCGGCGAGCTCGTCGCCAACCAGTTCCGTATCGGCATGAGCCGTATGGAGCGCGTCGTCCGTGAGCGCATGAGCTCCCAGGATATCGACGAGATCACCCCGCAGTCGCTCATCAACATCCGCCCGATCGTGGCCTCCATCAAGGAGTTCTTCGGTTCCTCGCAGCTCTCGCAGTTCATGGACCAGGCGAACCCCCTGACCGGTCTGACCCACAAGCGCCGTCTGTCCGCACTCGGCCCTGGTGGTCTTGCCGGCCACAAGTCCGGCTCCAGCCGCCGCACCAACGTGCCGACGGCCGTCCGCGACGTCCACAACTCGCACTACAGCCGCATGTGCCCGATCGAGACCCCCGAAGGCCCCAACATCGGCCTAATCGGCTCGCTCGCCCTCTACGCCCGCGTCAACGAGTATGGCTTCATCGAGGCCCCGTTCCGTCGCGTCGAGAACGGCGTTGCCACCGATCAGATCGACTGGATGACCGCCGACGAGGAAGAGAAGCACGTCATCGCGCCGGCCAACACGCCGCTCGATCCCAAGACCAACGAGTTCATCACGACCGATGCCGAGGGCAAGATCGTCCGTCCGCACACCGTGATCGCCCGTACCCGCGACTTCGACGGCTCCTTCGGCGCTCCCGCCGACGTGCCCGTCGAGGACGTCGACTACATGGACGTCTCGCCGCGTCAGATGCTCTCCGTCGCAGCCACGCTGATCCCGTTCCTGGAGCACGATGACGCCAAGCGTACGCTGATGGGCGCCAACATGCAGCGTCAGGCCGTGCCGCTGGTTCACCCCGCCGCTCCCTATGTCGGTACCGGCATGGAGCGTCGCGCCGCTCTGGACTCCGGCGAGGTCACCCTGGCCAAGAACGCCGGCGAGGTCATCTTTGCCGACGCCGCCAAGATCATCGTCAAGCATGCCGGCGGCATGGACGAGTATCACCTGGCCAAGTACCAGCGCTCCAACCAGTCCACCTGCATCAACCACCGTCCGCTCGTGCGCGTCGGTGACACCGTTGAGCAGGGCGAGCCTCTGGCCGACGGTCCCTCGACCGATCACGGCGAGCTCGCACTGGGCCAGAACCTCACCGTGGCATACATGCCGTGGGAAGGCTTTAACTACGAGGACGGTATCGTCGTGTCCGAGCGCCTGGTGGCCGAGGACCTGCTGACGACCATCAACATCACCCGTCACGAGATCGACGCCCGCGACACCAAGCTCGGCCCCGAGGAGATCACCCGCGAGATTCCGAACCTCTCCGAGGACATGCTTGCCAACCTCGACGAGGACGGCATCATCCGCATCGGCGCCGAGGTCGGCCCTGGCGACATCCTGGTCGGCAAGGTCACGCCTAAGGGCGAGAGCGCTCTGACCGCCGAGGAGCGCCTGCTGCGCGCCATCTTCGGTGCCAAGGCCCACGATGTCCGCGACACCTCCCTTAAGATGCCTCACGGTGCTTACGGCCGCGTCATCGACGTCGTCCGCTTTAGCCGCGAGAACGGCGACGACCTGGCCCCCGGCGTCAACGAGCAGGTGCGCGTCTACGTCGCCCAGCGTCGTAAGATCCAGCAGGGCGATAAGATCGCCGGCCGCCACGGCAACAAGGGTGTTATCTGTAACGTTCTGCCGGTCGAGGACATGCCCTACATGGCTGACGGTACCCCGATCGACGTTATCCTCAACCCGCTGGGCGTTCCTTCGCGTATGAACGTCGGCCAGCTGCTCGAGTGCCACCTTGGCTGGGCTGCCGCCTGCGGTTGGGATACCGAGCAGGCCGACTCCGACAAGTACGTCCCCGGTCCGTTCTTCACCGCGACGCCCGTCTTCGACGGCGCCAAGGAGGACGAGATCGCCGAGGTCATTCGTCGTGCCAACAAGAACATGCTTAACAAGGCCACTGCTGCCTTTGGCGATCATATGCGCCCCGAGTTCGTCACCCAGCTTGACGAGCGCGGCAAGACCCGTCTGTTCGACGGCCGCACCGGCGAGGAGTTCCGCGAGCCCATTACCGTGGGTACGTCCTACATCCTCAAGCTCGGCCACATGGTCGACGACAAGATCCACGCTCGTTCGACCGGCCCTTACAGCCTGGTTACCCAGCAGCCTCTGGGCGGCAAGGCCCAGTTCGGCGGCCAGCGCTTCGGCGAGATGGAAGTTTGGGCACTGTACGCATACGGCGCTTCCAACGTCCTGCAGGAGATCCTGACCGTCAAGTCCGACGATACCGTGGGCCGCGTCAAGACCTACGAGTCCATCGTCAAGGGCGAGAACGTCCCGGTCCCGGGTATCCCCGAGTCCTTCAAGGTTCTCGTCAAGGAGATTCGCTCCCTCGCACTGGACATCGAGCCTATGCACGATGCTGACGAGGACGCCTCCGCCCCTGTGACCGCCGAGGAGACCTCTGCCCTCGACGACCTGGCTGCGCTCGCCGGCGTTGACGCCGACGTCGAGGCCGAGGATGCCGAGACCGCCGAGGCACCCGAGGCTGTCGCCGCCACGACCACTGATAAGGAGTAGTTGACTGTGGCAGATTTCGAAGCTACTGATTTTGACTCGGTAAAGATCTCCCTTGCCTCCGCCGACCAGATCCGTTCCTGGTCGCACGGTGAGGTCAAGAAGCCGGAGACCATCAATTACCGTACCCTCAAGCCCGAGAAGGACGGCCTGTTCTGCGAGAAGATCTTCGGTCCCGCCAAGGACTGGGAGTGCTCCTGCGGCAAGTACAAGGGCATCCGCTTTAAGGGCATCGTCTGCGAGCGCTGCGGCGTCGAGGTCACCTCGGCCAAGGTGCGTCGCGACCGCATGGGCCACATCGAGCTCGCCGCTCCCGTGTCCCACATCTGGTACTTCAAGAGCCCCACGAGCTTCCCGATGAGCCGTATGCTCGACATCAAGTCCAAGGACCTCGAGAAGGTTCTGTACTTTGCCAGCTACATCATCACCGAGGTCGACTACGAGGCTCGCGAGGCCGACGCCGACGACCTGCGCGAGGAGCTCGCCGCCGATCTGGAAGAGATCGATGCCGAGTGCGCCCGCCAGATCGAGTCCCTCAAGGAGCAGGGCAACCCCGAGAACTTTGACGAGTTCTCCGACGAGGAGCCGCTGACCCCCGAGGAGATCGCCTCCGGCATCGTCGACATCGAGGAAGAGTGCAAGGACGAGAAGCAGCTCCGCACGGACGCCTTCAACGCCTTCATGAAGCTCAGCGAGCGCGACCTCATTTCCGATGAGCCGCTGTTCCGCGAGATGACCCGCTACTACTCGATGTACTTCAAGGGTGGCATGGGTGCCGAGGCCGTCCGCGACCTGCTCGCTGCCATCGACCTCCCCTCCGAGGCCGAGAAGCTCAAGGCCATCATTGCCGACGAGGATTCCCAGAAGCAGAAGCGCGAGAAGGCCGTTAAGCGCCTCGAGGTCGTTGACGCCTTCCTGAAGGGCGGCAACAGCCCCGCGAACATGATTCTGGACGTCATTCCGGTCATTCCGCCCGATCTGCGCCCGATGGTCCAGCTCGACGGTGGCCGCTTCGCCGCGTCCGACCTCAACGACCTGTACCGTCGCGTGATCAACCGTAACAACCGACTCAAGCGCCTGCTCGACCTGGATGCCCCTGCGATCATCGTGAACAACGAGAAGCGCATGCTCCAGGAGTCCGTGGACGCCCTGTTCGACAACGGCCGTCGTGGTCGCCCGGTCTCTGGCCGTGGCGGTCGCCCGCTCAAGTCGCTCGCCGAGGCCCTCAAGGGCAAGCAGGGTCGTTTCCGTCAGAACCTGCTGGGCAAGCGTGTCGACTACTCCGGCCGTTCGGTTATCGTTACCGACCCCAAGCTGCTGCTGCACCAGTGCGGTCTGCCCAAGACCATGGCGCTGGAGCTCTTCAAGCCCTTCGTCATGAAGCGCCTGGTCGAGCTCGGCAAGGTCGAGAACATCAAGGGCGCCAAGCGCGCTATCGACCGTGGTGCCACCTTTGTGTGGGACATCCTCGAAGAGGTCATCGACGGCCGCGTCGTGCTGCTCAACCGTGCACCGACCCTGCACCGTCTGTCCATCCAGGCCTTTGAGCCGGTGTTGGTTGAGGGCAAGGCTATCCACCTGCACCCGCTGGTCTGCTCGCCCTTCAACGCCGACTTCGACGGCGACCAGATGTCTGTCCACGTGCCGCTGTCCAGCCAGGCTCAGGCCGAGGCTCGCGTGCTTATGCTCTCTGCGAACAACCTGCGCTCGCCGGCATCCGGCAAGCCGGTCAACATCCCCTCGCAGGACATGATCATCGGTGTGTACTACCTCACCCAGGTTCGCGAGGGTCTGCCGGGCGAGAACCACGTGTTCTCGAGCTTCGACGACGCGCTGCACGCCTATGACTGCCGCTCCGAGGTCGACATGCAGGCCAAGATCCAGGTCCGCGTGTCCGCTGCCGATGCCAACGTCATCAACGAGGACGGCACCCGTATCTTCCGCGTCAAGAACGGCAAGAACGAGTTTGTCGACTACGACGTCACCGGCAACAAGACCGCGCGCTTCGAGACCTCTATCGGCCGCATCATCTTCAACCGCCAGTGCCTGCCCGAAGACTACGAGTTCATGAACTACAAGATGGTCAAGGGCGATGTGGCCAAGCTGGTTGCCGACTGCTGCGATCGTTACCCCGAGGCCAAGGTCGGCCCGATCCTCGACGCTATCAAGTACTCCGGCTTCCACTACGCTACCCGCGCCGGCCTTACCATCTCGGTGTGGGACGCTCTCATCCCTGCCGAGAAGCAAGAGCTGCTCGATCGCGCCCAGGCCAACGTCGACCAGATCAACGAGTACTTCGAGGAGGGCTTCATCAACGAGACGGAGCGCCACATCGAAGTCGTTAACGAGTGGACCGCTTGTACCGATAAGGTTGCAGCGCTCATGCTCGACATGTTCGACGAGGAGAACCCGCTGTACATGATGGCCGACTCCGGCGCCCGTGGTTCTAAGACCCAGCTGCGTCAGCTCGGCGGCATGCGTGGCCTGATGGCAGACATGTCCGGCGAGACGATCGACCTTCCCATTAAGGCGAACTTCCGCGAGGGCCTGCTGCCGCTCGAGTACTTCATTTCGACCTACGGCGCCCGTAAGGGCCTGGTCGATACCGCATCCCACACCTCGGACTCTGGTTACCTGACCCGTCGTCTGGTCGACGTGGCCCAGGACGTCATCGTCCGCGAGGAGGACTGCGGTACGCACGAGGGCGTCACCTACAACCTCATCATCCCCGGTACTACCGACCTCAACACCGACCTCGTCGGCCGTTGCTTCATCGAGGACGTCGTGGCCCCCGATGGTACCGTGCTCTTTGAGCAGGACGGCTACATCGAGAAGGTCGCCGACATCCAGAAGATGGTCGATGCGGGTCTCAAGAAGGTCAAGCTTCGCGCGCTGCTCACCTGCCGCTCCAAGTACGGCGTGTGCCAGAAGTGCTACGGCTGGGATCTTTCCACCCGTCGTCCGGTCGCCATCGGTACCGCGGTCGGCATTATTGCCGCCCAGTCCATCGGCGAGCCCGGTACGCAGCTTACGATGCGTACCATTCACTCCGGCGGCGTCGCTGGCGTCGATGATATTACGCAGGGTCTGCCTACGGTCAGCCGTATGTTCGATATCGTCGGCAACGTCAACGAGAAGATTCTGGGTCGCGAGGCCGAGCTGGCTCCGTACTCCGGTCACCTCTCGATTAAGCCCGAGAAGTCCGAGTACGTGCTGACGCTCACTGACTCCGAGGATCACACCCGTGTCCTCGACGAGCGTCGCGTCCCCGCTTCGGTGCGCTTCATGCCCGAGATCGAGGACGGCTGCGAGGTTCGCGCCGGCGATCAGATCACCAAGGGCTTCGTCAACTTCCGCAACCTGCGCAAGCTGACCGATATCGAGTCGACGATGCACACCTTCGTCGAGAGCGTCAAGGACGTCTACACCAGCCAGGGCGTCGACCTGAACGACAAGCACATCGAGGTGCTCGCACGTCAGATGCTGCGTCGCGTTCAGATCACCAACCCCGGCGACTCTAAGTACCTGCTTGGTCAGTACGTCGACCGCTACGAGTTCGCCGACGAGGTCGAGCGCGTTGCCCGTCTGGGCGGTCAGGCTCCTGTGGCCGAGCCCGTCATCCTGGGTACGCTCAAGGTCGCGTCCAACATCGACTCCTGGCTGTCGAGCGCTTCGTTCATCCGTACCGCCGGCGTCCTTACCGAGGCTGCCATCGAGGGCAAGGTCGACCACCTGCTCGACCTTAAGTCCAACGTCATCGTCGGTAAGAAGATCCCGGCTGGTACTGGCCTCAAGCCGTACGCCAACGCCAAGCTGACGTATCGCACGGCCGACGGCTATGTCGACATCGACGGCCCGGCTTCGCCCAACGCCAAGTCGCTGCCCGAGTGGGCTCCGGTGGAGCTCAAGGACCTGGACGAGCAGCTCCCGCAGCAGCTCGACTGGGCCGGCTACGACGAGTTCGGCGGTGCTGACGGTTCGTTCACCCGCAACGGCCACACCATCTCCGCCGAGAAGGCTCGCCTGTACCTGTTCGACGACCTGGGCGTGTCGCAGCGCTGGACCAACAAGTTCAGCGAGGTCGGCATCGAGACGGTCGGCGACCTGGTCGGTAAGTCCGAGGAGGATCTGCTGCGCATCGATGGCATCGGTGCCAAGGCAATCGAGGAGCTCCGTGACGGCCTGGAGGCCCACGACCTGCTCTACATCCTCGAGAACAACGACGACGTTGCCGACGAGGAAGACCTCTCGCAGCTGCTGCAGATGGTCTTTAGCCCCGACGGTCCGGACGACATCCTGCTGGGCACCTCCGCCGCGCCGACGCATCACGCCGACGCCGACGAGGAGCTCCTGGGCGCTCCGATCGACGACAAGAAGGCTCCCGCCAACGGTGCCATCAACGAGGACATGGCTTCTCTCGACGAGCTGCTCAACCAGCTCGTGGACACCGACGACGCCGAAGAGGCCAAGGACAACGACGAGGAATAATTTCCTAGTACGTTAACCGCCCTTCCAAAGACCCGCTTCCCAACAGGGAAGCGGGTCTTTTTTGTTGAAGAAAACCTGCCAAAAAGGGACAGGTTTATTTTGGTAGGTTTTTCCTGCTTGAATTTGAAACATTTCGTCCGGCAAGAGCGTATCTATGGTGAGGGCCTCATCAAGAATCATTAACGTCACCGGGAGGTGATTATGGAAGAACAAGCATTTAGACAGGCGGTCGAGGAACACCGTGATGTCGTGTTTCGGATCGCATTGACGTACCTGCGCGATTGTGCCGACGCCGACGATGTTGCCCAGGATGTCTTTCTTAAGCTGCTTAAAAGCGATGGACATTTTGAGAGTTGGGAGCATCTTCGCCGCTGGCTTATCCGGGTCACGATCAATGAATGTAAATCGCTCTTTCGAAAGCCATGGAGGCGTGTGGAGGATATTGAGAACCTGGCCGATTCGCTTTCGGCGGCGCAGGATGAGACCAAGGCGGTCTTGTCAGACGTTATGCGACTTCCGGAGCGATTCCGTGTTCCCATCGTGCTCTATTACTATCTGGGCTTTTCGACCTCAGAGATTGCCGAGTTGCTGCATTTGCCAGCCGCGACCGTTCGAACGCGTTTAGCTCGTGGTCGATCGAAGCTCAAATTCATCCTAGAGGAGGGCGACCGTGAAATCCAATCAAATCAAGCAGGCCTTCGAGTCCATCCAAGCCGATAGCGATCTTGCCGACCGTGTAATTGATGCTGCGGCTGGAAAGCCGCTTCGTCGAAAGGGTCACGCGAAACCTCTGTATGTTGCCGTAATCGGATGTCTTGCCGGAGTGTTGGCGACCGGAGGGGTCGCCTACGCCGTTGTCAATTCCAGCTATTTTGCCTCAGCCTGGGGAAACCACGGCAATGGGGATTCCATTACCTGGACCAACGGTGGTTCATCGGGGACTAAATATACCTACACCAGAGAGTTTGGTGATGGCATCGCGCCCCAAAGCCTGGAGGGTGCAGTCCAGGAGGTTAATCTGTCCGTCGAGGGTAACGGCTATACGCTCGATATCCATGAGATGGCTATTGACCAAAACGGCTGCGGCGCCGTGACGTTTACGTTGTCCAATCCAAATGGAGTTAACTGCTACAAGCCGGCAGCAGAGATCGGCGAACTTGTTCTTTATGGTGAAGAAGAACAGAGCATCGGCACGCCCGACATGAAGTTCGGCGAGGAATGGGCTGACACACGCTGCACCATTGATAAGGACACATCAAGTGATACTGTCATTAATGGCACGATGTACTTTGCTTCTATGGATCGCGAGCGAGGTTTTCAACATGCGGTCACCTGGAATATCTCGTGGACCGAGGGCGAAGGCGAGGATGCGAAGCCGTTCGAGGCATCGACGCCCGAGTTTAGCGTTGGAGCGTACGTCGATACAAAGGAACTCCGCTCCGGTGACTCACCTCTTGAGATTAGCCCGTTTTCCATCCAGACGCACATCGATGATTTGGGCTATGAAGCAGTTGATAATAAACTGACCGTCAGCTATAAGGATGGATCTGAGCAGATTATCGAAGATGACGACGCAGGGGTGTTCAACTTATATTTTTCTTATGCGCGCAATAGCGGAGAGAACATCTGGGTGCCAACGAAGTTGATTGGTGTCGACCAAGTGGTCTCAGTAACGCTTGAGGGCACGAGGTGCACGTCAACAGGAGAGACCGAAACAGAAGTACCCTTTACCATCGTCTATTCGTAAGATTTGGGGCCGCTTCTTACTAGGGGAAGCGGCCTCTTTTGCGTTAAATGGAAACGCCGCCGATTTCCATGCGGACAGATGAGAGCAGATCACCGCTGGAGCGCAGCGTTTCTCCAGATAAAACCGACCAAAATAAACCTGTCCCTTTTTGGCAGGTAACGTTGCCCCGACGAGCACGTCGGATTCCCGACCCGGGCGGCCTGCGG
>CALHJX010000128.1:0-36381 GCA_938033385.1 uncultured Collinsella sp.
GTCAAGGATTACCTTGTCGCCATGGGCCTTGCGAGCCTGATACATCTGGTAGATGAACTCTGCCATATGCCTGTTCTATCCTTTCTACCTGCTGTTTCCCTATTCTTGATTCGCTTTAGTGGAAACGAAATAAGGAAATCAGCTCTGAAACGTAACGAAAAAGGGGCATGGTTGCCCACACCCCCTAATACTACCTGGGAAAAGTCCCCCGGAACATACTATGAACTGCGTACGCTAGTTTTCCGCAACCTTAGCGAACGGCCCGCTGCGATTTGCGCCACAGCAGATACGAGTAGACGTAGACGGCTCCAACCGAACCAAACGCCAGAACCGCAATCACCGCGGCGACGACTTCACTCGAAAGCACGCTGCCTGCCACGCCCATCACAATCAGGCCAATACCCAGCACCATAAAGCAGGCGCCGCCAAAACGCTGCGTACGGCGCCAGTTCTCGGGATCGGCAAGCGCCCAGGGTGTCTTGATACCGAGCGTATAGTTCTGCTTCACACGCGGCAAGTAGTTGCCTACGCCGATGAATAGCAAACCGACAACACCGGAAATCAGCACGTTAACCGAACCGACCGACGGCACCACGCCCCAGACCGTAAGCTCTCCCAGCCAGCTTATGGCGCACATGAACAAGGTGAAGGCGATTACGAAGCCCTGGTAGAACTTGCCCGAGGTTCGATATGCCTCACCTTTGGGGTCGATGCGCGGCACCATGCGGAACATTGCGAGAAGCGCCAGAGGCAGCACGCCGAGCGCGGAGGCCATCCAGCTAGGACCCCAACCGTCGACGGCGCCGTTCGCGCCCCAGTGCGTGGGAATCTGCGCAGGCAAGCTCGGCATCACCATGAGGTGCGCTACGACATTGGCGACGCACAGAGCGACCAGCGCAATCCACACGCGCGACGATACCCCCGTGGGGTGAATGCCCTTGTTTTCGTTATTCATCCTTATCACCTTCAGTGTTTGTAAAGCCCATAAACCAGCCAATTAAATCCTGCATGACGGTGGTGTTTAAGCTGTATACGATGTTTTGGCCATGGCGCTCGTCGGTCACCAACCCGGCGTTTTTGAGCGTCGCCAAGTGATGGCTCAGCGACGGCTTACTGATATCGAAATGCTCGGCAAGCTCCCCCGCCGTGCAATTGCCCTCGCGCAGCAACTCCAAAATGCGCCGTCGCGTTGGATCGGCAAGCGCCTTAAAACCCTCTCCCGGCATAAGACCTCCTCTCATCATCTCTCATGACGTGCACACTATACTCAATATTTAGATGTTTGTCTAACTATCTAATCGCAATGCTTCAAACCACATCGAAGCAAACGCCATCGCAACCTATGGGCGATTACCTATAATGGCGATAGCTAAAACACGACCTGCTTCCCCATCGGAGGATATTTATGACCGAAACCGCTGCCGCAGCCGCCATCGAGACACGCGACACCAAGCTCGAGATTATCATGGGCCGCGAGGCACTCGATAAGCTCGCCGATGCTACGGTGCTAGTGCTCGGCTGCGGAGGCGTGGGCTCCAACTGCTGCGAGGCACTCGCCCGCGGCGGCATCGGTCATTTCGTCATTCTGGATAAGGACATCATCGCGCCCAGCAATATCAATCGCCAGGCCATCGCCTTTCACAGCACCGTCGGCAAGCGCAAAGTCGACGTCATGGAGGCTATGATTCACGACATCAACCCTACCGCTACCGTCATCAAGCGCACCGAATACCTGCTGAGCGACAACATCGATGATTTCTTCGCGAGCGTTTTGGAGCAGACGGACGGCAAGCTCGACTACGTCGTCGACGCCATCGACACCATCTCGGCCAAGCTCACCATTGCCAAATATACTCAGGACCACGACATTCGTTTGGTTAGCTCCATGGGCGGGGCCAACAAGCTCCATCCCGAGTGCCTCCGCTTTGCCGACATTTTCGATACGGTACGTGACCCCATGAGCCGCATCATGCGCAAAGAATGCAAGAAGCGCGGAATCAAGAGCCTGCATGTACTGTTTAGCTGCGAGGAATCGGTTAAGACACAGCCCCGCGACCCTTCCAACATCCACGAGCGCACCGAGCTGGGAACCGCCAGCTTTATGCCGCCCATCATGGGCCAGATGATTGCCGGCGAGGTTATCCGCCAGATCAGCGGCCGCGGCACTGAGCGCGTACGCTCCGATGGCCAACGTCTGGACTAGCGGAGCGCACCGAGATGGAGCCCCGGTTATTTGATGCACACTGCCATCTTGATTTAATGGCTCACCCGGACGCCGTTGCCGATGAGGCGACGGCGCTGGGCTTGGGTCTATTTGACTGCGGCGTCAATCCGCGCGACTTTTCGGCCGCAAACGAGCGCGCCTGTCGCCAACCAGGCATCATCGCCGGCGTTGGGCTTCACCCCTGGTGGCTCGCCGATGGCCACTGCGGTTTTGTCGAAGTCAATCTGCTTTGCGAAGTTGCTGCCCAAGAACGCTACATCGGCGAAGTCGGACTCGACTTTTCCGCGCGCTTTGCTGGAAGTGAGCCGCTACAAATACAGGCACTTAACCGGCTCTGCGATGCTCTCGCGCAGCATCCTCTTACCGGGCGTGTGATATCAATTCACGCCGTTCGTTCGGCAGGAACCGTACTGGATATCCTCGAATCGCATGGACTACTCATCCCAAACCCCAGCTCCCCCGTTATCATCTTCCACTGGTTTAGCGGCACCTCGGACGAGCTTGTCCGCGCACGCGATGCAGGCTGCTATTTTTCCGTCAACGAACGCATGCTCGCGTCTAAACGAGGACGCGAATACGCACGACAGATTCCACTCGATCGTTTACTGCTCGAGACCGATGCGCCAGCCGAGCCAAACACAGAAACAAGCGCACAGTCGCTCATCAGATCGCTCACAAGGACCTCGATGCGCATTGCCTCACTCAAAAACTGTGACGCAAAGCGCATCGAGTCGGTAGTTTTAGCAAATGCGCACTCTGTTTTTGACCTTCGCTAACCCCTGTGGGCAAAAATGCCAAGGGACATGCGAATCGCACAACGCAGTCCCTATTGGTAGGCAGTACAATTCGGCAGCATTACACCAATTCGTGCATGAGATCACGGTTGCGTGCATACAATTCGTCAAAGATATGACGACGCGATGCATATAACTCGTGGGCAGCCATATCGGGCACGATTGTTTGCGCAACGCCAAGGACTTGGGCGAGCTCATCCCATGATGCATAGGCGCCACCTGCGAGAGCTGCCATGATGGCATCACCGAAGCATGCGCCCACCGTAACCTTGGCAACCGAGACCTCGCGCCCGCATACGTCGGCGATAGCCTGCATCCAAACTGGATTCTTGGTTCCACCTCCGACAAGCATAATGCGCCCAATTGGCAGTCCATGCTCTCGCTCGATAATGTCGACATGGGATGCAACGGTATACGCGACGCCTTCCAAGGCGGCGCGAACCATATGGGCTCGCGTATGCCTTCCGGTCAGGCCAAAGAAGACGCCACGTGCCTCGGGATCGTTGAGCGGAGTACGCTCCCCCGCAAAGTACGGCAGACACAGGAGCCCATCGGCACCCGGCGCCACATCGGCGGCATCATGCGCCATAACCGAATAGGCATCGGGACCACCGTGGCCCTCGGCCTCTACGGCGTCGCGATACAGCTCTTGGCGCAGCCACGATGTGAGTGCGCCCGCCGTATTGGTCCCCGCGCAGATCCCGTAAGTTCCGGGAATGATAAACGTCCCCGGCCACAGGCGGGCATCATCGATCATATGATCAGCTAGGTAGATGAAATACGCCGTACTCCCCAACTGAACCATCATATCGCCGGGACGGAATACACCCGTCGAAATGGCCTCGGCACCAGAATCGCCCGTTCCCACTAAGACAGGTGTCCCTGCCGCGAGCCCCGTCGCCTCAGCCGCACGCTGCGTAATCACCCCGGCAATATCGGTAGCCGACATTACCTCCGCCATCTGGTCAGGCCGGCAGAAACGAGCACATTCCCGAGCATCAACCTTCCAAGTGAAGCGGTCGTATAGGGGAAGAAAATCCTCCGCCAAATAACGGTCCACCGTAAAACGCCCCGTCAACTTTGCGCATAGAAACGACGACGCCGTCAGGAACTTCGCGGCACGTTCGTGCACCTCGGGCATATTCTCCTTAAACCACAAGATCTTGGGAGCAATATCTGACGAACAGGGATCGTGCCCGAAAAGCTCGCGTGCGCGGTCTGACCCATATTCGGAAAGAAGCTCGTCAATCTGCGGCTTCGAACGTGCATCGACTCCATACAAAATCGCGGGCGCCAGCGCGTTGCACTCGGTATCGACCGGCACACAGTCGCAACCCAATGCGGAAAGGCCCACGCATCCGATCTGTGCCGCGTTAACCCCCGATCGCGCCACCAGCTCGCGCGACAAGCGGCAAAAATCGCCCCACCAAACTGCCTCCGCATCATGCTGGTACCATCCGTCACACGGGTTGTCCGTCTCATGTCCACAAGAGGCTTGGCAAACGATATTGCATCGATCATCGATTAAAACGCCTTTAGAGGCGCTTGTCCCAATATCAATACCCAGATAGAGCGCCATAGGTGCCTACTCCCCTCGCGCCGTACGAGCGGCAGCCATAAAACGAGCTACCCGCTCAACATCAACCGGGGCATCCAGCTTTCCGTCGCGCTTTAAGCAGGTGCCGACAAACGCGCCATCGTAGTGAGCAAATACGTCAGCCACGGTATTTTCGCGACAACCGGTGCCACATACCACGGGCACTTCGCCAACACGCTCGCGGACTTCATCGGCAAGCTCGCCCGAAGCGTCACGACCGGCAGCCGAACCGCCGATGACCATTGCATCCGGAAGGCAATTAAAGAGAAGTGAATCGGCAATGTCCGCAGTCGTGCGGTCGTTGAGATAAACCTCCCCCTCGCTCGTGATGAAGTGAAAAAGCTTGAGGTCGTCCAAGCGCAGCGCCGCCTTGCGACGCATGGTGTGAGCGAAATCTCGGTTAATCAGCCCGAGATCACCGGCCCAGGCACCGCAAAAATTGCAGCGTGTGAACTGCGCGTCGACGGCGGCGCACAGCTCGATTGTGGCATCACCGTCGTAAATAGCCTCAGCTCCCCAAGGGGTCGACAGATCATGGGATAGAGTCCCGATTACATAGCCCATCGATGCAAGGGTTGAGGGAGAAACGTGCTGCTCATAGGGCATCGAGAGCTCATTGGTAATCAAAATGCCATCGACACCGCCCTGCTGCAACGCCTCGAGATCGCACTTGGCGGCTTCCACGACCTGCGACACGCTTCCGCCCGGGTAATACAGTGGATCGCCCGGCAGAGGACGCAGGTGCAGCATTCCGATAACCGGCTTTTCGGTCTTGAACATCGAGGTTAGAAACGACATAGCGTGCTCCTTCATAGGGTTATCGCGGGGACGTTACTCCCCCAGCACCTCGACGTACACTTTTCGCTTCTGCGGACCGTCAAACTCCGCAAGATAGATGTTCTGGGCACTTCCGCACACGATGTGGCCATCTTGGACGGGAAAGAAGCAACTGTTTCCACAAATCATGCTCTTGATATGCCCACAGGAGTTGTTGCCGGTGGCTCCATAGCTCGGCAGGAAGTGTGCATGCGCATAGGGGGCATCGAGTGGGGCGATGCGATCAAGCGTCTCCATAAGATCCGTCTCCACGCAGGGCAGCCCCTCGTTTACCACGATTCCACAGGTCGTATGCGACAAAATAATCGCTGCCAAGCCATTGGTCACCGAGCTGCGTTCGATGGCAGCGTGCACGTCTTCGGTAATATCGATGAACTGGTCCGGAGCAGTCGATAGATAGCTCAATGTCTCGAGCGTCACCATGTTCACTCATCCCCTTCAAGAAAACGCAGGGCATTACCCCAGTAGAGCCTTTCTCGCGCATCATCGCGCATGGACACGGTATCGAGCGCCCGCTTGAGTTTGAACGCACGGAAACGCGGCGTATTGCTGGCGAACATCACTTGATGCGATAGCGCGCGCTCATACCACAGCGGCCCCATATCGACCGTGAAAAGACGCTGCATCATCTCCTCGGGCGAATCGATGTAAGTGATAGAGGTGTCCGTGTAGCAGTTGGGATACTTGAGCAGCATCGCCACGGTCTCGCGCACCCAGGGCCAGCCAAAGTGGGTCAAACTAAAACGCACATTTGGATGCGTTGCGATTGTGTGCTCAAATGCAAGCGGGTTACTGCGCGAGAGCTCTGCGCCCGGCTCCCAAGACATACCGGCATGGAAAACCACCGGCTTGTTATAGCGCTCGCACAGCTCGTAAAGCGGCTCAGCCACAGCATCATCGGGGTCAAAACCCTGCTTTGCCGGATGCAGACAAAGCCCCTTTGCCCCCAGCTCGGTAAAGGCGCGCTCCAATTCGCCTGCGGCACTGCTCACCCGCGGATCTACGCTCGCAAATCCCCACAGACGATCGGGATGCGCGGCAACCAGCATGGCAATCTGGTCATTGGTGCCAAAATGCCCTCCGCATGCCGTGGTTACATCGAGCGGCATGAGCAAGCTCTTCTGCACATCGCAGACGTCCATCTCAACTTGAAGCTCGACCCAATCCATGGGACCCATATGCCCCATACCAAATTCTCGTGACCAAAAACCGAATCCATCAGGCTCATCACCCGGTGTACAGATCTCGCCGTAGAGCATGGGCTGAACCAACATGTCGATAACCATTTCGTACTCCTTTCCAGGCATTTGACCCTAGTACGGCTCAAACGAACCAATCACTCGGGACGACAGCTCAGCGCCCGCCTTCATACACGCCGGAATATCAAGGCCATCGATCACGCCCTTGGTAAACCCGGCAATATACGAGTCGCCGGCACCCACGGTATTAACGACCTTCTCCGCCGGTACGATCCCGCACTCATAGAAGCGCTCACCGTCATAGGCAATGCTTCCCTTCTCGCCAAGCGTGGCAACCGCAACGCGCGGTCCCAATTCCTGCACGTGGCGTACCCAGTCTCGTAGCTCCGGAGTGTCCTCTTCAAACGACATAAATGCGTAGTCAACGTAGGGAAAATGATTCTCACATGCATATTCGGGATCCTGGCTGAACACCGAGAAGTCCATAACCACCGTCTTGCCCGCATCGTGCCATTCGGGCAGGAGGTCCAAACAATTGCCAAACAGGTCGGTATGAATGATGTCATGCTCTAGGATAAACGCCCGGTCATCTTCATTCGGTCGATATGTCTCCATTACGCCATCGATTGCCTCGAGATGCACGCGATCGACGCCGTCTTTCAATTCCATGAGCATCACCGAGGTGTCGCCATCCTCCACCCGCAGATGTGAGATATCGAGCCCCTCAGCGGCCAGCGCCTCTCTCATCTTGTCTCCGTACTCGTCCTTGCCGACAACCGACACGGCGGATACCGAAACGCCCATTCGTGCAAGATGGATACCCCAGTCAATGCCATTACCAGTCGGATAGAACACACCGATGTTTTGATAGACGTCCGCACAGCAAAAACCAGCCGCGCACGCTTTAATACCCATGGTCTTCTCCAATGTTCAAAAGGGGACCCACCACATGGCGAGCCCCCTTTTCGCGTTTCGCTTATTGTTTTGCATCGGCTGTCCAAGGCCTCATAGCCAGACCGCCGTACGCTTTCTTAAGCTATTCGACGATTGGCGCTCCGTGGCCCCAAGAACCTTCCATACCGCACACGGTCGAGGCAAACCCGGCAGCAAAGTCGAGCGCGCGTTCGATGGCCTCGGCGCCATCCTCACCACGCTTGGCGGAATCGAGATAGCACATCAAAAACGAGGTGAGGAACGAGTCGCCCGCCCCCATGGTGTCCTTCATGTCCGTTACCGGTTTAGCCAGCTGGCGGTAATAGCGCTCGCCGTCGTAAGCAATGCAGCCCTCGGCGCCCGCCGTAGCCGACACAAAACGCGGACCCAGGCCCTTCACCCATGCCAGACGTTCGCGAATCTCGTCCTCACTCGCGGCATCCGCCGCACTAAAGAAAGCGAAATCGACGTAGGGCGCAATCTGCTCGTAGTACTCGTCGGTGGAGTCGTCCGAAAAGTCAAAAGAGACCGTGACGCCCGCAGCCTTCAACTTGGGCAGCTCGCGCTCGGTGAAGCAATAGTTGCCCGAATGAACCACATCGAACTGCTTCATGTACGCAAGGTCAAAGCGATCGAGGACATAGCGCGCATCGCCACGGATACCGCCCTCGTTGGAGCCAAGGAAGACACGGTCACCGTCAACGACGGTCACGCGAGCCGCTCCGTTCTCGCCAATCATCTGCTCGCACTTGTCAAGCTCGATACCCTCATCCTCGAGGCTTGCAATGACATGCTCGGCAGCGGCATCATTGCCAAAAATGCCCATGTATGCGGAGCGTGCGGCACCGCATTTCTTGGCATAAACGGCGAAGTTCACCGCATTGCCGCCGGGATACATGGTGTGGATATGCTCGTAGCGATCGACGACGTTGTCGCCAAATCCGAGCGCATTAACGTTAAATGCCATGGCCTTTGTCCCTTCTAGTACTCGACAACACCCATATAGCGACGGAAATCGGGGTCGTGATCAAACACCTTGCCGCGTGCAGCACGCAGCTCGCAGTTCATGGCGTAGAACAGCACCGGGTCCAGATAGGCACGGACGCTCGCCGGCACGGCTTCCATACCGTACTCCTTGGCATCGAGCACCATCAGCGTATCGGTATGCGTCTTAAGGAACGCCAGGGCGCGCTCGTCCATAGCACGGCACTCGCTGGAGCCCATCTGCAGGAAGTAAAAAACGCCATCCTGAGTAGCCTCGAAGGGGCCATGGAAGTACTCGGCAGAGTGGATGTAGCTGCAGTGCTGCCACTGCATCTCCATAAGAGAGCAGATAGCGAAACCGTAGGTCTGGCTAAAGTTGGGACCGCTGCCCAGAATATAGAAGAACTCGTGCTCCTGGCAAAGCTTGGCAAAGCGATCGCCCAGCTCGGCATTTACCTTCTCGCGTGCCGGGGGAAGAATCTTATCCATCTCGGCGATACCGGCATACATATCGGCAAGATCGGCGTAACCCTCCTGCTGATCGAGCAGCTCTGCCGCAAGCGACAGCGAAATGCCAGCGGGGACCTCGGCCTGCGGCACGCCCTCGCCCCACGGGTAGACCCACGTGGTCCATTTACCGGTGTCGATCTTAGATCCAGCGTTGTCGGTCTGGGCGATCACCGTAGCGCCGGCAGCAAGGGCAATCTCGCAGCCCTCGACGACCTCAGGGGTGTTGCCACTGTGGCTACAAGCGATGACCAGGGACTTCTCGCCCAGACGACGCGGACGCATGATATCGAACTCGCGAGCCGTATAGATATACGAAGTGAAGGTGGTTGCCTCGCGCTGCAGAAGCTCATGGGCCGGGATCAAATCGATCATGGAGCCACCGCAAGCAATCCAGTAGACGCTGTCGAACTTGCCCTTCTCGGCAATTGCCTCTTTGATCAGATCGTGTGCGTTCATATCCAGTTCCTTTCTTGTTTGGCCGCAATCAATGACGTTGGCTGCGTGGCCGATAGTTGTTTTAGTCAATCAGATATTTCTCGAATGCGGCCATGTTCTTGGCATCTGCCGCCGCCGGATCATCGTAGTAACGACCGTCCGTGATTTCCTGGCCCAGCATGCCGTCGAAACCATGGGCGTTGAGCGTGGCGACGAAGGCGTCCATATCGTGCTTGCCATCGCCCCACACCAGATGGCCATACGGGTCACCGTCGATAAAGTGCATCTCGTGAATTGCCCCATCACCAAAGGCGGCAAACCAGTCCTCGAGTGTCTCGCCTGCAACGCCCATCGCGGTTGTATCAACCATGGGCTGTAAGTACGGGCTCGCGACCTCGTCAATCATGCGCTTCGCATCGGAAACCGTCGTCACAAGGTTGCTCTCCTCGGGACGCAGACTTTCCATCGTAAGCACCAGACCGTGCTCGCCGGCATACTCCGCCAGAATGGACAAGTGCTCGCGGCTGCGCTTCCAGGCTTCCTCGCGGTCCTCGTCCCAGTCGCCCCAGCCCGAGTTGACGGACATACGGTCGCACCCAAGTACCTCGGCAAGCTCAATGCCGTGCTTAAAGTACGCCAGGCTGCGCTGTTCATGCAGCGGTTTGCGTGCGCAGTACTGCCAAGGATAGACAACATTCTCGGGGCACAGAGTACGATACCTAAGCCCACGGTCTGCAGCCTTTTTCGCCAGGACCTCAGCCTCAAAGTAGCCCGTGTGGTCGAGCGTCACATGCGGCTCTGCACACCACAGCTCAATGGACTCAAAGCCCAAACGCTGCTGCACATCAAGGAAGTAATCGAGCGACCACATGATGTAGTGGATATTCATGCCCGCAATCTGCTCGCGGCGCAGCGTCGGTTTGGATTCAGACATCTTATGCCTCCTTATTTCGATCGAACACGATTTGTCCGTCCGACATCGTCATATCAACCGCAAGATCGCGTGCGTCGCGATAATCGAGGTCGAACACATCCCGATCGAGCACGCAGATATCGGCAAGCTTGCCAACCTCAAGCGTACCCAGCTCGTCCTCGCGCATCAGATCGTACGCGCCCCCGGCAGTCCAAGCGCGCAAGAGCTCGACAAGCGTCAGCGTGTTGACCTCATTCACGGGCAGTCCGTCGGCGAAGAATCCGCCGCACGCGCTGTAGATTGACTCGCCCAGGCTCGGAATCAGCAGCGGCAAATCCGTGCCGCAGCACACTGTGCATCCGGAATCTTCCATGCCGCGGCGATTCCAGCTGTGCAAAAGTCGCGTCTCGCCAATTTGTCGACGCATCATCGACAGGCAATCCTCGCGCCGGTCCAGCGTCAGAATCTGCGGATAGACCTCGCAAATTCCACCTAACTTGCCAAACTCGACAAGGTCGGTCGGGTCAGAGTTCTCGAGATCGGTAATCGCATGGCGGCGAAGCATCCGTCCATGCTCGTCTCGAGGCAGCGAGGCATAGAGCGCCACGGTGCGACGAACGGCGCCATCGCCCTGGCAATGCAAGGAATATCGGAAGCCGTCAGCATCAATTGCACGCAGCTCGTTCTCAATCAGATCCCACTCTGGCTCCTCGACGACCGTCTTGCCGGCAGCGCCCGCATCGGCCGAGTCCTCATAGGGGTCTATCATCTCGGCAAGCCCCGCCCATACGCCGCGATCGGTCATACGGTTGAAGCCAGAAAAACGAACGAACGGTCCCCGGAAGCGCTCTCGCGCCTCGCGGGCATATGCCAGATTTGCACCGGCACCCACCGGCTGCGACATCATAGAGACGCGAACCGTCAGCTCACCAGATTCCTCACGGCGAGCCATTTCGTCGGCAAAGCCGTAATAGTCATCAAACGCCATCTCCTTGATGGCGGTGACGCCGCGCTCGTTAAGCATGTTCATGTAGTCCGAATACCCGGCACGCACCTCGGGCAGCGCGAGGAAATCGCTCATCATGCGCCAGATCTTCTCGGCATAGCACGCCTGGGGCGTAAAGCCGTATCGCGCACTAGCGGCAGCATTGAGAACGCAGGTCTCCGCACCCGATGTAAAGCAGACAACGGGGATATCGCCAAAACAATCGTCAAACACAGCTGCCGTATTTGCGTTCTCGGCATCCGATGCCAACGTTTCGGGTAGGTTGTGGCCAAAAGCCGCCGCGCAATCCGGATGACCTTCTTTCCATGCACGCAAGAGCGACACGGCCTCTTTGGCATCGGCGATGCCGGACAGATCAGACCCCAACGTCCGCAGCGCCCAGCCTGTATAGAAGGTATGCACATCGATCAGGCCAGGCATGACGGTACGGTCGCCCAGGTCAACTACCTCGTCCGCCTGGGTCAAATACGAAGCCGCCTCACACTTGGTGCCAACAGCCTCAATTCGATTGCCACGGACCGCTACGAAACCTTCAAACGGCAGGTCCCCCGTACCGGTAAAGACGCTCTTAGACGTCAGGACCGTCAAACGATCAGACATCACAACCACCTACACCGGAAGCATGCCAGAGATTGCCGTTACAATCACGCCAAAGACGACCATGAAAATGAAGAACTTCCAAATGGTCTTCCACCATTGGCCAAACGAAATCCTAGCCACGGCAAGACCGGCGACCGTCATGCCCGCCACGGGGCTGATGGTGTTGATGGTCTGGTTGGCAAACTGGAGCGCGGTGACGGCCGCCTCGGGATTGAGGCCCATGAGCTCGGTCAGGGGGCCCATAACGGGCATGGTGAGCGCCGCCAGGCCAGAACTCGAGGGAACCAGCAAAGAGAGCAGGCCAAGGACGATATACATAAACGTGGTGTAGACGGCGGCGGGTGCACCGGCGAGCGCGGTAGCGAGCGCCTGGAGGATGGTGTCGATGATCATGCCGCCCTCGGCGATGACCAGAATACCGCGAGCGATACCGATAACGATGGCAGCGTACGCAAAGTCGGCGAGACCCTTAACGAACTCCTCTGCGATTGTCTGCTGGTCAAGACCGCCCAGGATACCGGCAAGCAAGCCCATGCCAAGGAACACGGCGGAAATCTCATTCATGTACCAGCCCTGGGTAACAAGACCCCAGACGATAATGCCCATACCGCAAGCAAAATCGATAAGCACGAGCTTCTGACGGATAGTGAACTCTTCCTCGATGGAGGCATCGGTCACGGAAAACTCAATACGCTTGAGCTTATCGTCCTCGTACACAATGGACGACTCGGGGTTTTTCTTGACGCGCATGGCGTAGCGCATGGCCCATGCGATACCGACGGCAGTGAAGATAACCCAAGAAACGGCGCGCAGCCACAGTTGCGGATTACCCTCGATGCCAATGATGCCTTGGGCGATCAAAACATTAAACGGGTCGATGGTCGAAGCACAATATCCCAGGTTAGGACCAAGGAAGCAGATGATGAATGCCGTCATCGAGTCATAACCGATACCCATCATGATGGGAATGAAGATGGCATAGAACGGCAGGGCTTCCTCAGACATACCAAACGTAGTGCCGCAAATGGACAGCAATGTCATCGTGATGGGAATGATGAGGATGTCCTTGTTCTTGAGCTTTTTAATCACACGGCTCATGCCGGCATTCAAAGCGTTGGTCTTGGTGATGATCGCGAACGATCCGCCAATCAATAAGACGAACGCAACGACGTCGGCAGCCTCCTGGATGCCCTTGGTGGGCGCTTGCAGAACCGCGAAGATATCCTGGCCCAGATTGATGGTCTCGCCGGTCTCGGAATCGGTGTAGTTCTTATCGACCTGTTCATAGGTTCCAGCAACGGCGACTTCACGCTCGCCCGCCGCTGTCGAAATCGTCTTGCGCTGATACTGACCAGAGGGAACGATCCAAGTCAGGACCGCAAAGACAACGATCAGCAAGAACATGATCGTATAGACATGCGGTAATTTGAACTTAAAACGTCTGTTTGTCTTCTTCGCCTTCGTATCTGACATAGATACCTCCAAAGAACTCGAGACTGCATCGCATCTCGCTTCAACGTTTGCACAATGCAAACGTTCTATGACGTTCCATAGATTACCAGCAGCTTTTTCCTTCATCAAGATAATTTCAAACTGATTGCCGCAACGCGGTTGAACGGTTGCGTTTGCGCCGTGAACGGTATGGAAACGCCCGGTGAGATGATCCACCGGGCGTTTCCATTCGCAATGTCCTAGATGTCAAAAACGTAGCGAGACCCAACGATCCGCTGACGACCGATGATAAACGGCCGCCGCTGCTCATCGAAAAAGAAGGCTTCCATATAAAACAAGGGCTCGCCAACGGGAACTGCCAACAGTCGAGCGACCTCGGGCGACGCGCACGCGATCTCGAGCGTGCACGGGTCGGTAAACGCGGGCGTGCGGCCCGTCCGGTTGCGCACGAACTCAAAAATGGATTGGTTAGATAGAGGTGCCGTTGATAGATAGGCGTTGTCCTCGTAAACATATATGTTGTTCTCGAGCATGACAGGGACGCCATCGGCAGTGCGCACGCGCTCAACGCAAATCAAGTCAGTTCCAACGGGAACACCAAAGAACTGTGCTTCGGTGGAATCCGCCGGCAGTATCTTTCTCGAAATGACACACGCCCCCGGTTCCATTCCGTTAACGCGACATGCGTCCGAAAAACTCTGGACGTCATCCTTCTGGCGAATCTTGCGCTTAAGCTTGGGGGCATTGACAAACGTGCCTTTCCCCTGCCGCTTCGTTAGATAGCCCTGCTGGACGAGCTCCTCAATAGCGCGTCGCACGGTAACGCGGCCAACTTTATAGCTCTCAGCCAATTCGAATTCGTTGGGTATCCGCGCGCCCGCCTTGTAGGCGCCGGAGTTGATTTCGTTTTTGATGATATCAATAACCTGTTGGTACAGCGGTATCGCTGCTTTACCGTCAGTTGGCCCTTCAGTCGGTGGCATATACCCTCTCCCAGCACAATTAATTCTAAAACGGGCTTAAGGGCATTCAACAAGCCCTTAAGCCCGCATTAGCTTAAAGTATGCTAGGTGTCGCACCAAAATGTTGGCTATTTACTCATCAGACCCGAAAAACGCGCAACTACCGCGCTCCTAAGAAAGCGTGAGCAGCTCCGGCAGCTGGTCGATAATCTTGTCCGCGGCATCCTGGCTAAAGCCAAAGCGCTCCTCGCGCTTGGCAATGACTGTCAGGCCGGCTCGCTTGCCGGCAGTGATGCCAGGCACCGAATCCTCGACGCAGCAGCAGCGATTCGCGGGCAGCCCCAGCAGGTCCAGCGCATGCAGGTAGATGTCGGGCTCGGGCTTGCTCTCCTTAAACTGCTCGCCGCTCACCACATACTCAAAGGCATCCGACAGCCCGCATGCGTTGAGCACTTCCTCGATGCTAACCATGGGAGACGAGCTGGCAAGCGCCACGCGAACGCCACGGCGCGGCAGCTCTCGAATCGTATCCACGGCGCCTGGGTTAATCAAAGCCTGATAGTCGCGCGGACGCTTATGAGCCCATTCGTCCCAACGGGCCAACGCTTCATCGCCAGTGAAATGCCCCTTACCGGCGCGCTCAAACCAATCGACCAGCATATGCAGGAAGAACTGATGCGAGGTACCGACCTGCCCATTCAACTCCTCTTGAGTCAGATTAAGCCCAAGCTCCTTGGCAAACGCGGCAGTCTCGCCCAGGTAGTAATACTCGGTATCGACAATGACGCCGTCCATGTCAAAGATAACGGCGTCGAACGGAAATGCGGACACGGCACCCTCCCTAACAAAAGGGCGCCCGCAAGCGGACGCCCGAACCATGCACTATCGGCGATTCTAACCCAGTAGCTGGTCAAGTGCCACCGCGATACCGTCTTCGTTGTTGTTGGCGGTCACCATCTGGGCCACGGCCTTGACTTCATCGACAGCGTTACCCATGGCGACGCCGGTACCAGCCCACTCGATCATGGACTTGTCGTTCTGGCCGTCGCCAAACGATACGACCTCGCTGGCATCGATGCCGAGCTTGGGCAGAGCACCCTCGAGCGCACGGGCCTTGTCGATACCGGGCGCCGTGTACTCAAAGTACCAGTCGGCCGTAAACATGCCCGAAAGCGTCTGCTTAAAGGGCGCGTACATTTCCTCGTAATGTGCCTGCAGGTAGGCCGGATCGCCCGCCGTCAGCAGCTTGTCCACGGGATAAGTGTCCACGACCTCATGCAAGCTCTCGACCTCGCGGATCTTAAGGTCGCAGGCATCGCGCTCGTATTTGACAATGTTTTTCTGCGAGCCATCCGGCAGCGTAATCATGCAGTGGTACGAGTCCTCGACATGCAAGTCGCGACCGAGCGAGATCATGGGGATCACATCATAGTTTTGCAGATGATCAATCAGACGGTGCAGCTCGTCAGCCGGCATGGCCTGGTCAAAAAGGACCTCATCGGTCTGAGCGTCGACAACATGCGCGCCATTGAAAGCGACTAGCAGACCGTCATGGTTTTGGAGGTCAAGCTCCTGTGCCAGAGCATGTAGCCCCCATGCGGGACGACCCGAAGCCAAGATGAGCTTAATGCCCGACTCCTGCGCCGCGAGCAGCTTTTCGCGCGTACGCGGGCTGATCACCTTCTGATCGTTGGTGAGCGTACCATCGATATCCATTGCGATGGCTTTAATTGCCATATGTGCCTCCTTGCATCGTTTTTATCGCGCACTATCTTATCCGAGCCGGGGCACGTTCGCACGGCGCGCGTATGACGGTTGCAAAACCACCCCATTTGAAACAAAGACAAAAAAGTACTTGCAAAGACGCGTTCCGACATATAAGTTGATAAAAGACCGCCGTTGCGGTTTTAAGTAGATCGAGCATATGAAGTTTGAGTTTTAGCGTGTAAGAGAAGGAAGATCGGCAAAGTACAACCCCAAACGCAATGACAACTTAATGAGGTAACTGCCACATGTGAGGCACCCAGGGCATTGCTGTCTCGATTTTGAGCACGATGCCTTCCGCCTTGCATGGGCCGTTCCATCCCGCCCCTGCAGCAACTGCCTCACGGGCTCATTGAAAACCGCATAGCACCCCAACGTCAGCACATCACCCACGGCAAGCACATCACTCACGACAACCAACACATCAACAAACAGCACGAACATCAACCGATTGGAGAAGCTATGACAAACCACCACGCTGAAGACGGCGATAAGAAAAGCATTCTGGATGCCCGCATTGAGCGAGCATATGCAAACGAATATGACGCCGCCTTTGCCGCCGCGACCATCAAGAACTACGCGTCGCTACCGCTCGCGACGATCTTGGCCGATCACCCTCAACCGCTGAAGCGCTGCACAAAGATCATGGGCGACCCCGACATTCGCAAGCTGACAGACCCCTATGCCCCAAAACGCGACAACGATTCGCACATTCTTACCGTAGGCTGCCTAGCCCATATGCTTACGGCGCTCGACACGAAACTCAAGCTCGAATGGGAACCCGACGAGCGTCATGAACTCGAAAGCAAGCGGAACACCCTGCGCACCGCACTGTTCCTTCCGTTGGACGGCCTCAAGCGCTGCAACGTCGAGCTCAATTCACAGGCGCGGCAAAAGCCCGGGACCACGGGGCAGAAAACTCCTAGACCCCATGTGGCCATCGTCGACCGCAACCGATATAACCGCATGACCGCGCACTTTTCTGCCGAGGGAGCAGCCATAAGGACGCTGATCGACCTGCTGTGCCTCCTGAGCATCAACGAGCTATTTGAGGGCTATCTCGCCCTTGTTCCCGCGACGGCACCCAAGTCGGTAGCAAAGATCATCGAGACCTGCAGACGCCAGTTTGAGCGCCATCGCAATGGCAGCGAGATGAACGCCAGCATCGCGCAGTACTACACGGCCCATTACAAAAAAGACGGATGTGCCCCTGTCGAGCATCAGCTGCGGCTCGCCTATACCACGCCCGTCGCAACGCTCCATCGCTTTGGAGCCCTTGGCGCTTGCGAGCCGCACGAACAGGCAGCCTGCCCCACAACCGAGCTCGATCTCAGGCTCGGACGAACCCTGTAGCCCGCCAGCCCCTCCGCGGGCAACAATCCTATTCCACAACACAACCAACAGAAAGGAGTCCCCATGGACACCAATCATTCCCCCATCATCAGCCCCCTCACCATGCGTGAATCCGCCCGAGGCATCACGCTCACCAGCATTTACGATGAGATGCTCGCCCGTCGCGAGCTCTCCGTCATGGGAAGCATCGAAACCCCGATGGCCCACGACCTATGCCAGCAGATCCGCCTGCTCGATGCCACCGACCCCAGCCGCCCCATCACCATATTTGTCGCCAGCGCCGGCGGAAGCGTGCGATCGGGTCTTGCGATCTATGACGCCATGCGCCTCGCATCGTGCCCCATCCGCACCGTCTGCCTGGAATTCGCCGCGTCCATGGGCGCCGTGATCTTTATGGGCGGCGACGATCGCCGTATGGCGCCCCATGCAGAGCTCATGATTCACGACCCGCTGATCCCCCAGGGGGCAGGCGGCTCGGCACTTGCGCTGCAGGAAACCAGCCGGCGTCTCATGCAGACCCGCAAGACCCTCACGCAAATCCTCTCGGACCGCAGCGGCCTCACGCCCAAGCGCATCCAGTCCCTCACTGCAAAAGACACCTACCTTTCGGCCGAGCGCGCCGTCGAGCTCGGCTTTGCCCACGAAATCCTCTCGACCACCAAGGAGGTCGCCCATGTCTAACCTCGCCAGCCGCCTCGCCGCATCTGAGTCCGCATCGTCCACCATCCTCGCCAAGGATCGAACGCTTTCCTGCGACACCCGCCAAACGGGACTCAACAACAACGCACTTGTGATCGGCCCCTCGGGAGCCGGCAAGACCCGAAACGTCCTCAAGCCCAACCTGCTGCAAATGAACGCAAGCTACATCGTGCTCGACACCAAAGGCACGCTCTGTCGCGAAGTGGGACCCGTGCTAGCAGCCCACGGTTACCGCGTGCAATGTCTCAACTTCGCCGACCTCAACACCGTCCCGGCCCTTGCGCCCGGCATCGAGTGCTGCGGCTACAACCCCCTGAGGCACATTCGCCGCAAGGCGGACGGCAGGCCCAACCAGCAGGACATCCTCTCGGTGGCAAAGGCCATCTGCCCCATCGAGGACAACAACCAGCCTTTTTGGGACCATGCGGCGGCAAACCTGCTGTCGTGTCTTATCGCCTACGTCACCGAACAGCTACCCGCCGACGAGCAGACGATCAGCTCGGTCATCAAGCTGATCGAGCACCTGCAGGACGGTGCCACGGGTCGATTGTTTGACGACCTGATCACGACCGACCCCCAAAGCTATGCCCTCTCGCTATGGCGGCGCTACGCCATTACGCAAAATGCCGAACGCATGCACGCGAGCATCGTCGGCATCCTTGCCGAAAAGGTCATGTGTCTGGGATTCGACGGTGCGGCACAGCTCTATCGTGAGTGCCATCAGGTGGACTTCGCTTCCATGGGACACACCCCCTGCGCCCTGTTTGTAACCGTAAGCGATATTGACCGCAATCTCGATCCGCTGACCGGCCTCTTTATTTCGCAGGCGTTTATGGGCCTCATTCGTGAGGCCGATAGGCAGCCCGACGGCAGCCTGCCCGTGCCCGTGCGCTTTATGCTCGATGACTTCGCAAATCTGCAGATCCCCCAGATCGACAACGTGCTCTCGATTATCCGAAGCCGCAACATCTGGGCAACGCTGCTGTTGCAGTCGACCAACCAGCTCGATGCGCTCTACGGCGAGGCGCGAGCTCGCTCCGTCATGGGCAACTGTGACACGCATCTGGTGCTGGCGTTCCAGGATCCCGAGAGTGCCCGGGTGTTTTCTGACCGCGCCGACGCGCTGCCCAGCACGCTCATGGCGACGCCGATCGATCGCTCGTGGCTCTTTGTACGCGGTCGCACTCCCGAACAGGTCGAGCGCTTTAGGCTCGAAGACCATCCGCTCTACGGGGAGCTGCCCGAGGCGCAGCGAGGCCATGCGGAGACCGAGATCTAGGCGCAGGGTTCTCGCAGCGCGCGGCGCCCCGGCGATGTTCCACAAAGGCCATGCGCCCCGGGACCACGGCAAAGCAAAGGGGCCCGCATCCGATAGGATACGGGCCCCTGACTATAAGACGCGATGCGTTAACAGCAGCGACTACTTGCGATGCGCGCGGTAGAACTCGATGAGCGCCTGGGTCGAAGCGTCCTGCTCGGCCTTGGCGGCGTCGTCGTGGAAGGCCGGGGTAATCTGCTTGGCAAGCTGCTTGCCCAGCTCGACGCCCCACTGGTCGTAGGAGTCAATGCCCCAGACCGTGCCCTCGACAAACGTGATGTGCTCGTACAGGGCGATGAGCTCGCCGAGTGCGAACGGGGTCAGCGTGTCGCCGAAGATCGAGGTCGTCGGACGGTTGCCCTCAAAGCAGCGGGCCGGGACGATCTGCTCGGGCGTGCCCTCGGCACGAACCTCGTCGGCAGTCTTACCAAAGGCGAGAGCCTTGGTCTGGGCCAGGAAGTTGCCCAGGAACAGCTCATGCACATCCTGACCGCTATCGGTCGCAGGGTTGGCGGTATTGGCGAAGGCGATGAAGTCGGCCGGAACCACCACGGTGCCCTGGTGCAGCAGCTGATAGAAGGCATGCTGGCCGTTGGTGCCGGGCTCGCCCCAGAAGATCTCACCGGTATCGGAGGTCACAGCGCTGCCGTCCCAGCGGACGTGCTTGCCGTTGGACTCCATGGTGAGCTGCTGCAGGTAGGCCGGGAAGCGGTGCAGATACTGGCAGTACGGAAGCACGGCGTGGCTCTTGGAGCCGAAGAAGTTGACGTACCAGACGTTGAACAGGCCCATCAGCGCGACGGCGTTGCTCTCGAGCGGTGTGTTGCAGAAGTACTCGTCGATGGCATGGAAGCCCTCGAGGAACTGCTGGAAGCGCTCGGGGCCGAGCACGACGATCAGCGACAGGCCCACGGCGGAGTCGACGGAGTAGCGGCCGCCGACCCAGTTCCAGAAGCCGAAGGCGTTGGCGGGGTCGATACCGAAGGCCTCAACCTTCTCGAGTGCGGTGGAAACGGCGACGAAGTGCTTTGCCACGGCCTCGGCGTTCTGCTCCTCGGAGCCATCGATGGCGCCCTGAGCCTTGAGCTGCTCGAGCATCCAGGTCTTGACTTCGCGAGCGTTGGTGAGGGTCTCGAGCGTGGTGAAGGTCTTGGAGACGATGATCACGAGCGTGGTCTCGGGATCCAAGCCCTTGAGCTTCTCGGCCTGGTCGTTGGGGTCGATGTTGGAGATGTAGCGGCAGTCGATACCGGCGTCGGCGTAGGGACGCAGGGCCTCGTAGGCCATGACCGGGCCCAGATCGGAGCCACCGATGCCGATGGACACCAGGTGCTCGATCTTCTTGCCGGTAACGCCCTTCCACTCACCGGAGCGCACGCGCTCGGCGAAGGCATACATGCGGTCGAGGACCTCGTGCACGTCGGCGACGACATCCTGGCCGTCAACGATGAGCTGGCCCTTCTCGCTTGCCGGACGGCGAAGCGCGGTGTGCAGGACGGCGCGGTCCTCGGTGGTGTTGATGTGCTCGCCGGAGAACATGGCGTCGCGGCGCTCCTCGAGCTTCACCTCGCGGGCAAGATCGCACAGCAGCTTGACGGTCTCATCGGTCACCAGGTTCTTGGACAGGTCAAAGTGCAGGTCACCAGCGTCAAAGCTCAGCTTATTCACACGCTCGGGATCGGCAGCGAACCAGGCCTTGAGGTCGATGCCCTCGGCCTCGAGCTTCTCCTGGTGGGCCTCGAGCGCCTTCCAAGCGGCGGTCGACGTAGCGTCGATAGGTGCGGCAACAGTTGCCATAAAGTCCTCCTCAGCATACGGGCGCATACCTCCATGCGCCCGGATAATCAGATACCCCTATTCTAGCGCAGGTCAAGACTACAATCAGCGAGCGTTGCCAATCCGCCCCCAAACGGCGACCCACCAAAAAGGGACAGGTTTATTTTGGCAGGTCAAACGCTTTACCTACCAAAATTAACCTGTCCCTTCCTGGCAGGTACTAGGCCGCGGCGCACACGCTGCCGAGCAACTCACGCAAGGGAGTGCCGATGCCCTCCAGCAGTTCGGGAGCGATAATGGCAAAAACGGGAACCTCGCCGGCACCCACGACGGCAGGCACTTTTCCCTCGGAGACGATGCACCCATAGGGAACGAAGCCGTCCTCGCCGGTATCGAGCACGGCCATGCGACGAGCGAGTTCGCGCGCAAAGCTCGCCGTATCGGCATCGCCGATCGCCAGAACAAAGTCCACGCCTTCGTCAGTCGCTAGGGCTACGGCCTCATCAACCAAATCGTCTCCCCCGTCGCCCCCGACCAAACCGCAACGAAAGAGCACGCGTTCGAGCAGGGCGCGATCGAGCGAGCCGAGTGCCGCCGAGACGAGCTCATCACGCGTATGCTTGTCACCGCCCAGCACTACCAGCGCCTTAGTGCCGCCGTAGTGAGCGACCAATCGTCCGCACCAGCGAGCCACGTCTCCATCCGCAACAAGGCGCGTCGGCATACCAAACCCATAATTGACCATCTTTCCCACAACCCTTCCGTGCATGTAGGTGGCACCGATCGTTAGGCTCATGCTACGAAGCGAGGTTTTCCGGGCTGTTTCGCACTCTTTAGGGCTGCGTTAAATACCAAATGTAACCGAACGACCATACCTGCCAAAAAGGGACAGGTTTTGACGATGTCCGCGCAAACCGGTATTATCGAACAGGTATTCGATAAGAACATGTGTTTGATGGGAGGACGCGTGGGGCACGAGCGTCACACCTATATCTGCATCGACCTTAAGACGTTCTATGCCAGCGTCGAGTGTGTCGACCGCGGACTCGATCCCCTCACTACGTACCTGGTCGTTGCCGACGAATCGCGCGGACGAACGACCATCTGCCTCGCCATCACACAGGCTATGAAGGACTTAGGTATTCACAACCGCTGCCGTCTATTCGAGATTCCCAATGGCATCGACTACATCAAGGCCGTACCGCGCATGCAGCACTATATGGAGGTGTCGGCGCAAATCTACGGCATCTATCTGGAATACGTCAGCCCCCAGGACGTGCACGTCTACTCCATCGATGAATGCTTTATCGACGTGACGCCCTATCTAGACCTCTACCACACTAATGCCAAAGGCTTTGCCTGTATGTTGCGCGATGAGGTCCTCGCACGCACCGGCATCACGGCGACGGTCGGCATCGGCCCCAACCTATTCCAGGCCAAGGTAGCGCTCGACATTACCGCCAAGCACGTACCCGGCCGCATCGGTATACTCAACGACGAGACCTTTCGCAAAGAGATCTGGCCTCACCGTCCCATTACCGACATCTGGGGCATAGGGCCCGGCGTGGCAGCGCGACTCGAAAAATACGGCGTCTACGATCTGATGGGCGTCGCGGCGCTCGACGAAAACCTGCTTTACGACGAGCTCGGCGTCAATGCCGAGTATCTCATCGACCACGCCTTCGGGCGCGAGCCGACAACCATCGCCGATATCCAAGCCTATCGCCCGCAAGCAACTTCGACCACCACAGGACAGGTGCTCTCGAAAGGCTATGCCTATGAACAGGCCTACACCGTCTTGCGCGAGATGGTCGACAACGCCGTGTTGGACTTAGTCGATAAGCACGTGGTGTGCGACAGTATCTCGCTCTTTGTAGGCTACGCGAGCGAGCGCACCGACATACGCCGCCTCGACGCCAGCGGCACAGCACAATATGTGGACGGCTGTGGGCATTTGCGTTCGAGCACGTCGAGCATCGAACCCGCCGTAACTGTTGGACCCGAGCTCGCACCCCGTGCGCCCAAGCCCGTCCAACGCGATGACGAACGACGGCGCTTGGTGCGTGAGGCGCAGGCAATCGATGGCATCTTTGTGGGAGAGCATGGCGGCAAACCGCGCGGTGGCTATGCCGCGCTCTTCGCGCACTCCAACGCTTCGCGAAAGCTGCCCGAGCGAACCAATTCGTTTAAGAAGATCATGGGCTATTTCGATGAGCTCTGGGCGCAGACCGTCGATCCCAAACGACCGGTCAAACGCATCAACCTGGGATTTGGCAACCTCATGCCCGAGGAATTTGCCACTATCGACCTGTTCAGCGATGTTAAGGCCGATGAGCGCGAGCGCGACCTGGCGCGCGCCGTCCTGGCCGTGAAAGGCAAGTACGGCAAAAACGCCCTGGTCAAGGGATTAAGCTTTACCGCCGGCGCCACCGCACGCGAACGCAACGATCAGGTAGGAGGACATCGTGCCTAAGTCCCAACAACAGCCCATGCGGCCACCGACGCCTTTTGAACGCCTAGCGGACCCCGAGGGAAGACGTCGCTCCGCCGACCCCAAGCTCACCGCCAACGGTGCTGTGCGCGCCAACCGCGCCGCACAGTTTATGCCCTTTGCCGCCCTCACGGGATACTACGAGCTCGTGCGCAAACAAGAGATCACTGTTGAGCCCAAATGCGAACTCACGGAAGAAAAAGCCCTCGAGCTTTCGAAAAAGCTCGAGGGTCTCAAACGAGGCGACCTGGTGCGCGTCACCTATTACGATACGTACGGCTATCGTAACCGCACGGGCATTCTCGACGAAGTGTTACCCGCATTCAAGCTGCTCAAACTCAGGGATATCGCCATCAACTTCGACGATATCCAAGGCATCGAGCTGCGCGGACGAGCCTAGACAAGGAAATGCATCCAAGGCGACGCTTACAGCGTCATGACGTAGTAACCCGCGTCCTTCACGGCGGCCACGAGAGCACCGCGATCGATCGGCTGCTTAGAGCGCACGCGTGCCGTGTGGTCCGCATACGTCACCGTTGCCCACACGCCATCCAGCGCATTCAGGGCATTGGCTACGTTCTGAGCGCAGCCGTCACAGCTCATGCCGCCGATGAGCAGCTCCTCGCTATAGGGATAATGAGACGGATCGGTATCAGCGACCACGACCTTCTTGGACTTCTTTCCGCTCGCGCCGTCACTGCAGCAGCTCTTTCCGCGAGTCGAAGCGGCGATGCGACGCAACCCAAAAAACAAACCGACGGCAATTACGGCCAGCACGATGAGATTCGCAGGGTTGAGCAAGTCACTCATGCGTTCCCCTTTCAAGTAGCCCTATCTAGATACCCCCATAGGGTGTCCCCATCTTAACCCAAAATCATGTCCGTTCGGTCAATTAGTTTCCCTCTTCAAACTTTTTTGTTGACCATGGCTTACTTTCGTGTATAAGTTTTCCTAGGCTAACAGTTGAGGACCCGAAAGGGGCGACGTGACTCGAACCATTGACATCCCAACATATCAAACGGCTGTCGTGCGCAACTGCTCCCCTACGCTCGCAGGTATCAAGCCAGCTTCGCTCTTTACCTATCCCGGCGTTTACGCCAACCAAAACGGAAAACTCGGCATCGCTCAAATCGAAGAGCGACGCTCTCGCCTGCTCGCCGTCATAGCCCAATGCAACCGCGAGCTCCAGCCGCTCGGGATCCATATGAGCGTTTTGGTCTGGCGCCCCTGCGGAGCGCTCATCTATGTGTACCGCCCTGCGGACCTTATGCGATATCTCTCCGACCCCCGCGCCGCGACGGCGCTTGTCGCCGAAGGCTACGATGTCCACAACCTGCCCGCATCCCTGGTGCATCTCGCCGCGCGCATCACGCTGGCAAGCAGCAATGCCGCAGAAAGCGCCTATGACGGCAGTGTCTGCGCACTCGCGCGAAATAGGCACTGCGATACGGGGTGTATGTGCGAGTTCCCCCACGAAATTGGCTATTTTTTGGGCTATCCCTACGAAGATGTCCATCAGTTTATCGTCCAGCACGGCGAAAACTATAAGGTCATTGGCGCCTGGAAGGTATACACGAACGTCGAACAGGCGCTCACGACCTTTGACTCCTATCGCGCATGCACGCAATACCTTACCTATATCTATCAACAGGGCTGCACCCTGGGACAACTTGTCCAGGCAACCCGATAGAGCATACAAAACGCGGCCGCACGCCGCACAACCGAAAGGAAAACATATGAGCAAGATCGCAGTCGTCTACTGGAGCGGTACAGGCAACACCGAGGCCATGGCAAACCTCGTTGCCGAAGGTGCAACCGATGCCGGCGCCGAGGCAGAAGTCATCTCCTGCGCCGATTTCTCCGCAGACAAGGCCGCCAGCTATGACGCCATTGCCTTCGGCTGCCCCGCCATGGGTTCCGAGGAGCTTGAGTATGACGAGTTCCAGCCTATGTGGGACGAGGTCAAGGAGTCCCTCGGCGACAAGAAGGTCGTCCTCTTTGGCTCCTACTCGTGGGCCGAGGGCGAGTGGATGGACAACTGGAAGGCCGATGCCGACGAGGCGGGCGTCAACGTCGTCGATTCCGTCATTTGCTACGATGCGCCCGATGATGAGGGCGAGGCGGCCTGCAAGGCCCTGGGAGCGGAGCTGGCATAAACCACCCATTGACACGACAGATGCAACGCAAACGGGCTCCGGGTCGTCTTAACCCGGAGCCCGTTCATCTATAAAGCCACGACACGAACGGCACAACTCACCCGCGTATCAAACGACGGACGTTACAGGCGTCGAGTCGCTATGCGCTCTTACGGGAGCGCACAAACCACGCACCAATAGCCGCAAGGCACACGATACCGACAACAACACCGGTAACAGCGACCGGGTTAACGCCGCCTCGCCCATCCAAAGCACCCTTGTGTGATGCGGCAGCAGCGGACGTCGTTTTCGAACCGGAAGACTCGTCGGAGCCGGACTTCTTATCGGACTCGCCCTTGTTGGCATCCACATTCTGCGAAGCAACAACTTCCTGCATTCCAGAACCGCCCTGCTTATCGCCGGAGCCATCGCCCCTCTGCGAACCGGTCGGCATGACCGCGGGCGTCGAATTCTTCGTCGGGACCGTAGGAACGGGCACCTCGGGCGTCACGGGTTTTATCGAGCCGCCCGGTTCGACGACACCGGCTTTTACGCCACCGATCTTGGACCAGCTCACACCGGACCCTGCGGACTTATAGGCCGAAAGGGATCGTAAGGCCTGTACAGTCGCAAGCGCGTTGGCATTGCCGGGCTTACCGTCGGATCCCATGGTATGGGCGTAGCCCTTGCCGTCGGCGACCTCGTAGGCGCAGATTGCAGTAATCAGGCTATTCGCACCCGTTGCAAAACCGTTCTTGGTATTTACGGGATCCTTGCCAAGAGCCACAAGAGCGAGCAGCACCTGGGCATTCGACTCAACGGACCCAAAGTCGCAAAGGCCGTTCATCTGACCCCTAAGGAAGCCGAGCGCATTGTCGACAGCAGATGCAACAGAAGGTTGGCCATTCGAGGCCAGGGCAACGGCGCACGCGTCATTATCGACATAGGGCGCAAGCGCCTGAAGTGCCATAGCGGTCATATCGACGTTGCTCGCGCCGCCCGCATCGATGGTGAAACCGCCGTCGGGATTCTGGAACGAAAGCAGCGCGCAAACAAGCTGAGCACGTGTCCAAGAAGAGCCGGACGCACGCAGCACCTCATTCGAAATACCCGCCTCGTCAAGGGCGATCAGTGCATAGACCACGTTGTTCGCCGAAGCCACAAGATCTTCGTGAGAGCAAATGTCGGCAATGAGATCCACGCCATCGAAAGAGGTGATATCCTCGCCAAGCGCGGTTAGCGCAAGCGCAACTCGCTCGCAATCAGTCACCTTGGCGGTGTTGCCCGACCACTCGGCCTTATGAACGGCAAGGGACTTCTTGTAATTCGCGATAAGTGCGTCGTCAATCTTGCGCCCCGACGTCGCGAAGGCGTAAATCTCCCATTCTTGACCATAGGTGTACGCATCGATCGTACGGTTGACGTCAAAGTACTTGGCAGCGGAAAGGGCGCCTTCGTCGGCCTTTGCCTCGTTATCTGGCGAGGCAACGATTCCGTCAACCGTAATCTCAAAGGAGATGGCCTGGGCACCGGCAGTCTGATCGATCGGCGTACCGGTCACCGTATAGGTACCGGCCTTGTTCGCCGTCAGGACATAGGCGCCGCTCGCCACAAACAAGCCGTCGTCAGGAGCACCGTCAACGTGCTTCCAATCACCAAGAGCGCGTCGGTCGATACTCACGGCATCCGAGGCATCCCGACCTTCCTCGGTCGTCACACTCCATTGCATACCGGGCTCGGAAACACTCCAGCCCTCGGCATCGTTCTCACCCGTATAACCCAGGTTGAGTTCGACGGTCTTACCGGCCTTAACGGACGCGGGGACATTCGTGATTGTCACCGATTTCAGTGGGTTCCGGTAAGCGTAGGTAACCTCTCGCTTACCCGAGGAGATGACGCTGCCGTCCTGGTTTTCGACCGTCGCCTCAAACGTTGTCTTACCGGCCTTATACGGCGTAAAGCCAATCTCGCCACTCGTAGTGTACTCGGCAACCGCAGAATCACTCGAGGTGACCGTGTAGCAAGCGCGATCACTAGCGTTTTCGGGCCCCACAACCGGCGCAGCCTTATCGGTCAGGAAGGCGCCTTTGGCAAGCGGATTGCGACCGTGCAGATAGACAGTCTCGCCGTCCTCGTTATAGCCAAGCGAGACGTTCGTCGCCGGCACATAGCTCGACGTGACCGTCACGCTCTTGGAGGCGATATCGAGATTTGCGCGTGAAGATACCCGAATCGTGGCCTCGCCCGGCTTCTTAAAATAAAAGCAGGCGGATCCGGGATTGGAGTAAAGTACGTTCGCAGGCGTGCCGACAAAGCGAAAACGCGCATAGGAAACAGGAGTGTACTCGCCCTCGGCGGCATCGGTGTAATGAACACGGACTTCAAGATTCTTGACCTCGGAACCCGCAACCGCAATAGTGCCGCCCGTCACGTTTGCGCCGTTATACCAAATCTGAAAATCATCGATCGGTTTGGACACCGCCTTGACCACAACGGTCGCGACGTTCTCGGTAGTGCCGTCGTCCTTGTGGAGTGTGGCGGTTACCGTACCTACGGCGTCGTTATACACGTGCAGCAGGCCCGTTTCCTCGTTAACGGCGATATCACCCCTGTTGGCATCTGGGGTACCCCAGGTCACCTTGGCATCCTTGGGCAGGCCATCGAGCTCAAGCGTGCCCGAAACGCAGGCGGCACCGTTCTCGCCCACCACAACGTCGTCGGGAGACGGGCAGAGCACACCATCGACAGCAGTTACGGTCTTGCCGGTACGGGCAGACGTGAACTTCACCTCGTACTTATTGCTTGCGGCAGGGCTCTCGGAAGACTCGTAGTCTAGATTCTCACCGAAGTGCGGAAAGCCATCAGACCCCATACCCCACACGCTACCGTTTTCACCACGATTGACGTTGAGATTTTCGACAAAGGTCGCCGTCTTCATGTCATCGGTATCGACAGCATAGGAGTTAACGAGCGCGTCCGCGGGAAAGACGACCTTGTTGGTAAGGCCCTCCTGCCAGTACGTATTGATGAGCTGTCCGGAGTCGTAGCTCGCAAAGAGCACGCCGCCGGTCGAAGCGGCGGTGGACATGCAATTGGAGATCACGCCGCCCTTGAGCGTACGGCCAAAGCCAGCAACGCCCTTACCTGTAACGGACGTGGAGCAATTAATGACAGAGCCCTTTACCTGATTGCCAAGCGGACCAAACGACTTGCCGTCCATGGCCTGTTTGAGCTCACCGGCAAAAGAGACATTCTGGATGACGCCGGTGGAGCCAACGCTCGCAAACAGAGACCTAACGCCTCCCTTGTTGTCGAAGGTAATGGTGTGGCCCTGTCCGTCAAACGTGCAATTGAGCTCGCCTGTGGGTCCGAAGAAATATTCGTCATCAATCACAATGTCGCTATCGAGCACATAGTAGTTGCTCGCATCCTTGACGTTCATATACATGAAGTCATTCTGCGACGAGATGTGCTTGACGCTCTCCGGTTGGGCGACGGGAGCCGTCGGCTTCTTTTTCTCAAGCGCATCCGAGGCATCATTGAGCGTCTTGACCGCCGCATTTACATCGGACTGAGATACATCGTCGCTATCGTTGACGATTTTGGCGTCAGCAAGAGCAGCGGCAAAGGCGGACCAGGAATCCGTTGTGTAGTCTGACTCATTGAGCGTCTCGGCGGCCGTGATAGCCGCGACGAGCGCGTCCTTATTGACAACAACGGGGGCAGAGCCGCTCACAAGCAAGGGCAGGCCACCGTTGGACACCCAGGAAAAGCCAGTCGACGGCGCATCGGTATTGAGCACGGCAAGTGATTCAGCAGAAGAGAGGTCGGCGGCTTTAGCCGCGTTTCCCTTGTTAAAGCCGCTGGGGCTATTTATCTCCGCAGGCGAAAAGCCTACGGTATATAGGCAGTTCAACAGCGATCCGGCCTGAGCATCACCGACCAGGCCACCGTTCATCTCAACGCCTGAGCCGGCAAAATAGGAATTGACGATCTTTCCGGACGTCATACCGCCGACCAAGCCACCGGCACAGCCATTCCAGCCGATAAGGTTCACACTCGCCGTGGACCAGCACATCTGGATGGTGCCAGAAAGTTTCATGGCAATGGAGCCCACATTGTCGGTGCTCGAGACCGAACCCGTCACGCCCAGGTTCTGAATCGAGCCGGCCACATTATTCGCAACGGCCTTGCCGTTAATGGTGACCGTGTGGCCCTGGCCATCCAGGGTGCCGTCAACGGTCTCGATCTGCTGATCAGTGCCCATCGAAATATTCGCGCCGAGCTTGACGGTCGCACCAGCCTCAATGGTCTCAGGCATATCGGCCGCATCGTTGACGACCACCGTCTCGCCCGAGTGCACTACCTTGGCGAAAGAACCTGCTTCTTCGACCTGTGCAGCCGGTACCGTTTCCTCGGACGCAATAGACTGCACGGCAACACCGGAGCTTTCCTGCTCCTGCGTGCTGCCGCCATCTGCCATGCCGGTTTCAGCGTCGGCAGAAGGCTCATCTTCATCAGGCCTGCCCTGCCCAGCATCGCCCGCCGCGGTGACCTGATCGGCCGCCGCGGCTACGCCCGTGCTCACCTCCTCGGCAAACGCGGTCATTCCCGTGCTCGAACTGGCAAAGATAAACGCCATGAGCACGACGAGGAATTTCCTCGTACCTGTTCGGATGTTGTTGAGCATCCTTTCCCCCTTGGTCTGGAAAATCACTACCCCAATAAGAATCGAGGCCGGCCATGTAAAGGGAAACGGGACACAGCGAAACGCCCGCACCTGACAGCATGCGGCAATGCCCCCGCATCGCATACGGGATGCTTGGAGCAAATATGATGTCATCTTCTGCTCACCGGAATCCAGCGGCTCCCAAAAGACCCTCGACACGAGAAGACCATGGGCAAGTAATCTGACTCGCGGGACAGCCCCGCACACAGTAACCGCCTTGCCTGGGATTCCCACCCAGTTCCCTTTTATGCGCCAAGCGCACCCATGGTCCGGCTTCTTTTCAAACAGCATGTAATTGTATGGAAGACCAGACAACGAGCGTCCGCCGCTATCACGCACACATAATTCACCGAAAATGTGGTTGAAAGTCCGCCAGGGCAACGACGAGACCTTTATCCGAAATGCAAAACGGGGCCGCAGCATCATTGCTACGACCCCGCCCGCTCAAGCAAACTCTCATTCCGAGACACTGCTGATCAGCTATGAGATATTGCCCAAAAACGCCTTGGTGCGTTCGCTCTTGGGATGGTCGAAGACCTCGCTCGGCGTGCCCTCCTCCACGATAACGCCGCCGTCCATAAAGACGCGGTCGGCGACGTCGCGGGCAAAGCCCATCTCGTGCGTCACGACGATCATGGTCATGCCGTCGCGTGCCAGGTCGCGCATGACACCCAGAACGTCGCGGACGAGCTCGGGGTCGAGCGCCGACGTAGCCTCGTCAAAGAGCATGACGTGAGGGTTCATCGACAGGGCACGGGCGATGGCCACGCGCTGCTGCTGACCGCCCGAAAGCTGGCTCGGCATAAAGTCGATACGCTCGGCAAGACCGACCTTGGTCAGCTCCTCGACGGCAATCTTTTCGGCCTCTTCCTTGCTGCGCTTGAGCACCTTTTGCTGCGCGAGCATGACGTTCTTTTTGACTGACAGGTGCGGGAACAAATTGAACTGCTGAAACACCATGCCCAAGTGCGTACGTACCTTATTGAGGTCGACGCCCTTGGCGCACACATCCACGCCCTCGACGACAATCGAACCACTCGTGGGCTCCTCAAGACGGTTAATGCAGCGAAGCATCGTCGACTTGCCCGAGCCCGAGGGGCCCAAGACCACAACGACCTCACCCTTGTGCACATCCAGATCGATGTCGCGCAGGACCACGTTATCGCCAAAGGCCTTCTGGAGGTTCTTGATGCTGACGACGACCTCGTTCGAGTTATTGGTTTCGCTCATGATAGAACCTCCTTACAGACCGGCGATATGATCGGCGGGCGTCGCGACAACCTGTCCGGCGCTCTTGGTGGGACGCTTCTTCTTAGTTTCGGCCGTCCCCAGAAGCCTCGCCTCAAGACCGCTCACCAAGCGCGCAAGCGGCAGGGTAATGACCAGATAGAACAGGGCGGCAACCACATACGGCGTGATGGAGCCCGTCGTGGCCACGATGGTGCGAGCGTTCATGACGATCTCAACCACGCCCACGGCGGCGAGCAGCGACGTATCCTTGTAGAGCAGGATGAACTCGCTGGTCAGCGTGGGCAGGACATTGCGGAACGTCTGCGGAATCATGACGTAGAGCAGCGTCTGGAAGGCATTCATGCCCAGCGAGCGCGCGGCCTCGTTCTGGCCCTTGGGGATTGACTGAATACCGGCGCGGAAGATCTCGCACAGGTAGGCGGACGAGTTCATGGCCATGACGATAACGCCCAGCACATAGTCGTCAACCTTGACGCCGGCCAGCGGCAGGCCAAAGAACGCGATGTAGATCTGCAGGAACGCCGGCGTACCGCGGATGATATTCACATAGATGCCGGCAAGGCAACGCAGGATGCGCGACTTGGAGATGCGCATGAGCGACAGCGCAAAGCCAAAGGGAATGGCCAGCGGAAACGCCACGAGCACGATCGAGAGCGACATAAGGAAGCCCTTAAAGACGATCGGCAGGCTCTGGACCAAAATGACCGGGTTCAGGAACAGGCGAAGGAACATGTTGGAATTCCATGCCTCGACCCACGGCTGCTCCTTAAGGTCGGCCAGGAAGTTATCGAATGCCGTCACGCCCTTGATCTCCACCGATGGAATCTTGGAGATCTTCTTGGTCGAACCATCGGCGAGCGTATAGGTACCGCTAAAGGCCTCGTCGCCGCCCTCGACGGGGAAGGTCACGCCGTAGACCTCGACACGGAAATAGCCGCCAGCGGGCGCCGTCTCGCCAAAATCGATCTTGAGCGTCTGACCGTCGACCTTGCACGTAGGCTTCATGGGCGTACGGTCCATAAGGTCATCGCCCGAGAGCATCGTCAGACGTGTGTCGTCCGCACCAAAGGTCGTGCCATCGGCAAACGTCAGCGAAAGACCACTCAGTTCCTCGTCGGCATCGGCCTGGACCTCCCAGGTAATGCGCGTCTCGGTGCCGCCGACCACAGCGCTGCCCGAACCGGTGTTGGGTCGGGCGGTAATCTTTGCGGTCTCAAGCGCCTGGGCGGTCGTGGGCGCATATGCCCCCACGCACACCAGCGCGAGCGCCACGGCCATGGCGCAGGCTAGCTTTTGGAGCAAGGCGGGCAGTGGAAAACGCTGCTCCGCAGCCCCTTCGTTCAATCGAGACAAGGTGGCTCCTATCGTAGAAGTTGCCGGCAAAACGAGACGGAAGCACTCTCCGTCAAGAGAAGCGCAAAGGCCCTCTCCGCAAAACGGAAAGGGCCTACACGCAATCAAGTAGCTATTTTACTTGATGTTGTACTTAGCCATGAGGGCGTCGACGGTACCGTCGTCGGTCAGGTCCTTGATGGCCTGGTTGATGTCGTCCTTGAGCTTGGTGTTGCCCTGGTTGATGGCGATGGCGTACTCCTCGCCGGTGCTGATCTGCTTGATGGTCTGGCAGGTGTTGAACTGCTCGGCGGTCAGCTGGCTGGCAACGGAGCGGTTGGTGACTACGGCGTCGCCCTTATCGGACTGCAGGGCGCTGAAGCACTCGGTAGCGTCCTTGTAGGGGACGATCTTGGCCTTGGGGAAGTTCTCCTGGGCAAAGGACTCGGCGGTCGAGCCAGACTGGACGATGATGGTAGCGTCGGCGTTGTTGAGCTTCTCGCTGTAGTTGTCGGCCGTGATGTCGGTGTTATCGACCTTGGTCACGATAGCCTGATCGTCCATGTAGTAGGAATCGGAGAAAGTGACTTCCTTCTCACGCTCGGGCGTGTCGGTGATAGCCGCGATGGAGACGTCATACTTAGCGCCCGAAGCGACGCCCGGAACCAGCGTGTCAAAGTCATTGTTGACGTACTCGACATCTAGGCCCAGCTTGTCGCCGATAGCCTTGATGAGCTCAAGGTCAAAGCCCTGATAATCGCCGTTGTCATCCTTGTACTCAAACGGAGCGTACTCGGCAGAGGTGCCGACGGTCAGCGTACCGTCCTTGACGAGCGCGTACTCCTTGGAGCCGTCGACCTTCTCGACCTTAGCGTCGTCAGAGCTGCTGGAACCGGCATCAGAACCAGAGGTGGCGGTGGACGAGCCAAAGCCCGTCAGTGCGAGGGCGAGCGCCATGGCGCCCGTGGCGGCAAATGCGCCAAGCTTCTTGAGCTTCATAATCAGTCTCCTTCCGGTGACCCCGTTTGATTCAGAGGTCTGCAAAAACTGATGGCTATTATGCACCCGCTTGGGAGAATCTGCAATTAGAAAACTGATTGAAACAAACCCATAACGTGAATGGAACACTCCACTTTGTAACAGTCATTACTGCTGTAACGACCTTAACAGTTTGATTTCAGCCGCATAACCTGCAAGTTCGTTCGGTGTCTCCAAAATGAATGGCAATGCGCGCAAGCGACTATTCGATACAATATTCTGCATAACCTGCATACCGCCGCCAAACTCTTCACTACCCAGATAACCCTTACCGATGCATTCGTGACGATCTTTATGGGCGCCGCAAGGGTTCTTCGAATCGTTGATGTGTACGGCATGCAAGCGGTCGATACCCACCACGCGGTCGAACTCGTCGAGCACACCGTCAAGATCGTGGACGATGTCATAGCCGGCGTCATTCACATGGCAGGTGTCCAGGCAAACGCCCAGCTTGGACGACAGCCCGGGACGCTTGTCGGCAACACCCTCAATGATGCGCGCCAGTTCCTCAAAGCTGCGGCCCACCTCGGTACCCTTTCCCGCCATAGTCTCGAGCAGCACCGTCGTCTGCTGCCCCTCAAACATTACCTGACACAAGGTGTCGACGATCATCTGAATGCCAGCATCAGTCCCCTGCCCCACATGCGCGCCGGGGTGGAAGTTGTAGTAGTTGCCGGGCAGTGCTTCCAGACGCTGCAAGTCCTCGGCCATTGCCTCGAAGGCAAACTCGCGCGCCCGCTCTTTGGCCGAGCAGGGGTTATAGGTATACGGGGCATGCGCCACGAGCGGGCCAAAATCGTTTTGCTCCATAAGCTCGCGCAGGGCCGCCACGTCATCCATGTCAAGATCTTTCGCCTTGCCGCCGCGCGGGTTGCGCGTAAAGAATGCAAAGGTATTGGCGCCAATGGATAGCGCCGTCTCCCCCATCGCCCGATAGCCCTTCGTCGTCGAAAGATGACACCCAATCGTCAGCATCTCCAGCTCCCCCTCATCAGTTGCGGTGAAATAGTTCCTGTTTGGCCCCTATTCTGCCGCAAACAGGAACTATTCCACCGCAACTTATAAAAGGGGCATCAGAGATGCGGGCCACCAAGCACTGCGGCTACGGGCGCCAGCGTCATGATCCCCTACGCGTCAGCGCCAAGCCTAGAGGGCTAGACGGATTGCATCGATAATGCGCGCGCAGCGCCGTGTGGCGGCAAGGGGCATGACGGGACTCTCGAGTTTCCCCGCCCGGATGAGCTGGGTCGCATGCTGGATTTCGCCGTAGAAATCATCGACCTCAAACGGGGCATTTATTTCGAGCATTCGTCCGTCGGAGTACTTCACATGGGCGAGCTCGGGGCGATGGAGGCGCTCGATTTCCAACGAGCCCCGCTCGCAGGCAATCGTTAAGCGGCTTTCATATGCTGCTTTGCCATCGCACGCCATATGAATGGGTATGCCGCCGACGCTCATATGGACCTCGTCGGCCCAATCCACGCGGCCGACCGATACGTCACGCCAGCGAACTTCACGGGACGAAACCTCGCACGCGCCCGCGAGCAAATCCTCAAACCAACCGACCGCATAGCAGCCCATGTCATATAGACAGCCACCCTGCAACGGGTCGAGCAGATAACTCGAAGGGGGCTCACCATAATCGAGTTTTTGCACGCTTTCAATCGAGACGATACGGCCGAGCTCGCCCGACGCAAGCAAGCCCTTCACGCGAGTACGCATCGGACAAAACCGATTTTTCATCGCCTCCATAAACAGTACGCCGCGCTCGCGAGAGGTGGAGGCAATCGAGAGAGCCTCTTCTTCATTCAAAACGGCCGGCTTTTCGCACAGCACGGCCTTTCCCGCGCGTAGCGCGCGACAGGCCCAACGCGTATGCATGCCATGCGGAAGAGCCAAGTAGATTGCGTCGACATCGGGGTCGGCAATCAGCGCATCATAAGCCGCATCGCCGCTATCGTCAGCCGTGGCATAACTGTGCGCGGCATCAATCAAAAACGCCCTGCAAAACTCCTCAACATGCGAAGGCGTGCGACCGGCGGCAGCCCC
>CALHJX010000129.1:0-15117 GCA_938033385.1 uncultured Collinsella sp.
CGCAACGCCTCCGAGAGCCGTCCGCACAGCCATCGCACCAACGCCAGCAACAACGTTGCTGCCGGCATGGACTTCCCCAACCCCGATAAGCAGGGCAAGGGCAAGAAGCGCAAGGGCGGTCACAACAACGAAGAGGCCCCCTACAGCCGCGTGGCTCGCGAGGCCGAGGAGTACAGCCGCGAGAAGGTGCTCGAGGAGGCTCGTGCTGCCGTCGAGGAGGCCTCTCGCGAGTCCACCGGTCGCCGCAAGAAGCGCAAGGAGAAGCGCGAGCGCGAGGCTGCCAAGGCTCAGGAGGAGCGCAAGATAGAGGAGGCGCTGGCCCAGGGCGTTAACCCCGAGGACCTCGACGCCATCAAGGTCTCCCAGGGCGTTACCGTCCAGGAGCTTGCCGAGGCGCTCGACGTTCCGGCCAACGACATCATCAAGCGCCTGTTCCTGCTTGGTACGCCGCTCACCATGACGCAGTCCATGTCCGACGACCTCGTCGAGCTCGTCGCCGACGACCTGGGCCGTCAGATCAAGATCATCACCCCCGAGGAGGAGAACACCTTCTCGTTCTACGACGATCCCGCCGACCTTAAGCCGCGTGCCCCGGTCGTCACCGTCATGGGCCACGTCGACCACGGCAAGACGTCGCTGCTCGACGCCATCCGTCACACCGGCGTTGCTGCCGGCGAGGCGGGCGGCATCACGCAGGCCATCGGCGCTTCGCAGGTCATGATCAACGACCGCAAGATCACCTTTATCGATACCCCGGGTCACGCCACCTTTACGGCTATGCGTGCCCGTGGCGCCAAGGTGACCGACATCGTCATCCTGATCGTCGCCGCCGACGACGGCGTCATGCCCCAGACGGTCGAGTCGATCACCCACGCCCAGGCCGCCGGCGTACCCATCGTCGTTGCCGTCAACAAGATCGATAAGCCGGGCGCTAACCCCGATCGCGTGCGTCAGGAGCTCACCGAGTACGGCGTCATCCCCGAGGAGTGGGGCGGACAGAACATGTTCGTCAACATCTCGGCTAAGCAGAAGATCGGTATCGACGAACTTCTGGAGACCGTGCTGCTCCAGGCCGACGTACTCGAGCTCAAGGCCAACCCGGACACCTTTGCCTCGGGCAACGTCCTCGAGGCCAAGCTCGACAAGGGCCGCGGATCGGTCGCTACCGTGCTCGTGACCCGCGGTACCCTGCACGTGGGCGATACGCTTGTCGCCGGCCTTACCTACGGCCGCGTCCGTGCCATGCTCGACCCCAAGGGCCGCGCCGTCACCGAGGCTGGTCCCTCCGATGCCGTCGAGATTCTGGGCCTGCAGTCCGTGCCCAACGCCGGTGACGAGTTCCGCGTGTTCGAGGACGAGCGCGAGGCACGTGCGCTGGCCGACGAGCGTTCGCTGAAGGCCCGTATCGAGGAGCAGAGCCGCGTCAAGCACGTCACGCTCGAGAACCTCTTCGAGACCATTGCCGACGCCGAGGTCAAGGAGCTCAACCTTATCATCAAGGCTGACGTCCAGGGTTCCATCGAGGCCCTTCAGGACTCGCTCGACAAGATGGATCAGTCCGAGGTTCGCATCAACACGATCCACTCCGCCGTTGGCGCAATCAACGAGACCGACGTCGTTCTGGCCGACGCCTCCAACGCCATCATCATCGGCTTTGGCGTCCGTCCCGACGGTAAGGCCCGCTCCGCCGCCGAGCGCGAGGGCGTCGAGATCCGTTGCTACGACGTCATCTACAAGTGCCTCGAGGAGCTCGACGCCGCCCGTATCGGCATGCTCAAGCCCACCGAGGTCGAGGTCGCCACGGGTACCGCGACTGTCCTGGACACCTTTAAGGTGCCCAAAGTCGGTATCGCCGCCGGTGTCCGCGTCGAAGAGGGCGAGATCGCCGCGACCGATTCCGTGCGCCTGGTGCGCGACGGCATCGTGGTCTTCAACGGCAAGATCGCCTCGATGCGCCACTACAAGGACGAGGCCAAGAGCCTCAAGAGCGGTTCCGAGGGCGGCATTGGCCTGGAGAACTTCCAGGACATCAAGCCCGGAGACCAGATCGAGGGTTACCGCATCGACCAGGTTGCCCGTACCGAGTAGGGGGTAGCGCTATGAAGCAAACGCAGGCAACCCGCCGTCTGGGCGAGCAGCTTCGCGAGAAGCTTGGTTATATCCTGCTCTTTGAGGTTTCCGATCCGCGTCTCGACCTGGTTACTTTGACTGCGGTCGAGGTCGCGGTGGACCGTTCGTTCGCGCGTGTGTACGTGTCGTGCGATGCGAGCCGCTACGACGAGGTCATGGAGGCGCTCGCAAGCGCCAAGGGTCGCATCCGTAGCCTGTTGGCCCGCTCGCTCGATTGGCGTGTCACGCCCGAGCTCGATTTTCGCATCGATCGCTCGACCGATGAGGCCGAGCGCATCACGCGTGCGCTGGAAAACGTTCCCGCCACGCTTGCGATCGAAAAGGACGAGGACGGCTATCCGATAGCGGATGCCGCCCAGGAGGCAGCTTTAGATGACTAATTCCGCCGACCTCGCCTCGTGCGAGTCTGCAGATATTCAGCGACGCATCCTCGAGCTCATCGAGGGTGCGTCCTCCATTGCGATTTCGGGACACACTTCTCCCGATGGCGACGCCCTGGGCTCCGTGCTGGGTCTGGGCCTTTCGCTCATGAAGTTTTTCCCCAACAAGGACATTGCCCTGCTGCTGGCAGACGATGACCCAGTTCCGCGCATCTACCGCTTTATGGAGGGTGCCGATCGTCTGGTGCTGGCATCTACGTACACCGGCAATCCGGACCTGTTCATCTCGGTGGATGTGCCGGTCGTCGAGCGCCTCAACAACTCGGCTGAGGTGCTTCGCCGCTCCAAGCATGTGGTGTGCTTCGATCACCATCCGGCTCGCGAGGAGTTTGCCGAGCTCAGCCTGAGGCGCGTCGAAGCTGCAGCCTGCGCTATGATCATCGACCGCTTCTTGGACAATTGTGGCATTGTCGCACGTGATGGCGTCGCGACCTGCCTGCTGTGTGGCTTGGTTACCGATACCGGCCGTTTCCAGTACCAGAATGCCGATGCTGCCGCCTTCCATGCGGCCTCGCGTCTTGTTGCCCACGGTGCCGATCCGGCGCGTGTGGCTCTCGAGGTATATCAGAGCATGCGCGTTGAGTTTTTGCACCTCAAGTCCATCGTTATGGGCCGCATTAAGACGGTCGCGCATGGGCGCGTGGCGTATAGCTATGCCTACCAGAGCGACCTTGAGGCCTGCGGCGTCACCTCGGACGAGTGCGACGGCCTGGTCGATGTGGTGCGTTCGGTGATGGGCGTCGAGGTTTGCATGTTCTTAAAGGGCATTGAGGGCGATACCAAGGTGCGTGGCAACCTGCGCTCCAAGGGCGACCTCGATGTGTCCGAGATTGCTGCCAACTTTGGCGGTGGCGGGCATCATGCCGCCGCCGGCTTTTCCAACAACGGAACAATTCGCGAGACGCTCGCCGTGGCACTTCCCATGCTGGCCGAGCTGGTGGGGGAGGATCCCGCTTCGGTGACCGTCGAGCTCTAACTTATTGGATGGTACATGGCTCGTCGAACGCCTTCTCAATTGAATATGCTGCTCGCCGTCGATAAGCCGGTGGGTTGCACGTCCCATGACGTGGTCTCGCAATGCCGACGCGCTCTCCATGAGCGGCGCGTCGGCCATGCCGGTACGCTCGACCCCATGGCATCGGGTGTCATGGTTGTGGGCGTGGGTCAGGCCACCCGTTTGCTGGGTATGCTCACGCTCAATACCAAAAGCTACGTCGCCGACATCTCGTTTGGTGCCGAGACCAATACCGATGATGCGGAGGGCGAGGCGGTCCGCAAAGTGGCTGTTGCCAACGAGCTCCGCGATCCTGCCTATGCCCGTGAGCGCTTGGCCGCCATGCTGGGTCCGCAGATGCAGGTGCCGCCGGCGTTTTCGGCTATCTCGGTCAATGGCGTTCGCGCCTACAAGTCTGCTCGCGAGGGCAATGCGGTGGACCTGCCTCCACGCCCCGTCGAGGTCTATGCCGCCGACCTGATCGCCGTGGGCGGTGAGGGTGATTCGTGTGTGTGGACCGTGGCGTTCTCGGTGAGCAAGGGCACCTATATCCGTGCGCTCGCTCGCGACCTGGGCCGCGCCTGTGAGAGCGCCGCGCACATTTCCGCGCTGCGCCGGACGGCCTCCGGTGTTGTTTCCATTGGCGCTTGTCATGCGGTGGAGGAGCTTTCTCCCGAGTCCGCGGCTGGCTTTGCCCTGGATCCCATTGCGGCCTTGGGCGCCACGCGTGTTGACTTGCTGGGCAATCTTGCCGACGACCTGCTCTGCGGCCGACGCATTCCCGTTGAGCGTGCGCTTGCCGATTTCGATGCCTCGAAGGCGCCGTTTGCGCTGGTGCTCGATGGGGGACTCAAGGCGCTCGCCCGCATTGAGAGTGGCCGCTTTGTCATGGAGCACGTGTTTCCGCAGGCAATCGGCGGTGTTCGATGATGCTGTCCGCTCGCGAGCTCGCGCGTATTTTTTTCTCGGGCGACTCGGACGAGGCTCGCATCGTTACGGCCGATGCGTTTGATGAGTGCGGGCACTTGGGTGCCGCATCGATTGCCATCGGCGTGTTCGACGGCGTTCACCGTGGACACCAGGAACTCATCGAAGCACTTGTCCGTGATGCCCGTGCCCATGGCTGCAAGGCGGTCGTGGTTACCTTCGATCCCGACCCGGACGTTGTGGTGAGCCCTTCGCCCGCTCAAAAATTGATGACGACGGCCGACCGTCTGCATGCCTTGGCTCAAACCGGGGTCGATGCGGTGGTGGCCGTTCCCTTTACGCCTGAGGTTGCGGCACTCGACCATGTCGGTTTTCTCGCACTGCTGTCACGCGTAGTCGACATTCGCTCGATTCGCGTTGGCAGTGACTTTAGGCTGGGTCGTGGCGGTGCTTCTGGTGTTGCCGAGATGCGCTCCTGGGGTTCCGAGCACGGCGTTGACGTGTATGGTCACGACCTGCTTTGCGAGGGCGGTGAGGCCATTTGCGCCACCCGCATTCGTCATGAGCTGGGACAGGGCCATGTGGAGCTTGCTGCTGAGTTACTTGGCCGTCCGTATATGGTGCGTGGCGGTGTTATTCGCGGCCGTCACGAGGGTTCTGGCATGGGCTTTCCCACGGCAAACTTGCAGGTTCCCGACGGCATTCAGGTGCCAGCCGATGGCGTGTATGAGGGTCTGGTGCTGGTCGATGACACCGCGTGGCCCGCTGCCGTGAACGTCGGCCTGCCGCCAACGTATGCTGACGATGCGGCATCTGCGCATCTCGAGGCTAATTTAATTGGTTATACGGGCGACCTGTACGGCGCTTCCGTTTCGCTGGCGTTTACGCGCTGGCTGCGTCCCTCGCGTGTGTTCGATTCGCTGGATGAGTTGATCGCGACCGTCGAGGGTAATATCGAAGATATTCGTCACAACTTGGGCGATCAGGGGGTGAGCATCCGTGATTAGCGATGAGGAAAAAGACCAGGTACGCGCTGCGTCTGACCTGGTTGCCATCGTGCAGGAAACGGTCGAGCTCAAGCCTCGCGGCCATGAGTTTTGGGGATGCTGCCCCTTCCATGGCGAGAAGACGCCGTCCTTCCACATTATCCCCGCCACGCAGGTGTGGCACTGCTTTGGCTGCGGCGAGGGCGGCGACGTCTTTACCTATATCATGAAGCGCGAGAACCTGAGTTTTCCCGAGTCGATCCGCTATTTGGCTGATCGTGCGGGCATCGAGCTGCACGATACCGGTGCGCAGCGCGATCGCGGCACCAAGCGTGCCCGCATCTATGACTTGTGCACCGAGACGGCTCAGTTCTACCACACCATGCTTATGCGCGGTAAGGACAGCCGTCCGCGCGAGTACTTTGCCAGTCGTGGCATGGGTGGAGATGTCTGTCGCCGCTACTGCCTGGGCTTTGCGCCGGGTCACAACGCGCTGGTATCGCACCTGTCGCAGGCGGGCTTTACCCCGCAGGAGATGATTGACGCCAATGTGGCCGTGAGCCGCGGGCGCGGACAGCTCGCGGACCGCTTTTACGACCGCGTGATGTTTCCCATCTTTGATGAGCAGGGTCACAATATCGCCTTTGGCGGGCGCATCATGGGCGATGGCCAGCCCAAGTACCTTAATACCGCCGAGACGAGCGTGTTTCATAAAAAACGAAACCTCTATGGCTTTAACTGGGCCAAGGAGTTTATCGTCGCGCAGGATACCGCCATTGTGGTGGAGGGCTATACCGATTGCATCGCCTGCTGGGAGGCAGGGATCAAAAACGTCGTCGCCACGCTGGGCACGGCGCTGACGGAACATCACGTTAAGACACTCACTCGTTTTGCCAAGCGCATTGTATATATGTTCGACGGCGACGCTGCCGGTCAAAAGGCTGCCCGTCGCGCTATTCAGTTTATCGAGCAGGATTCGATGGACCTTCGCTGCGTGGTGCTGCCCGATGGCAACGACCCCATGGAGTTCATCACGGCGCATGGCGGCCAGGAACTTCAGTCGCGCATTGACGCGGCCGAGCCCCTCATGGACTTTGTCTATCGTTCGCTGCAGGAGTCGAGCGACATTACCACGCCGGGCGGTCGCGCCAAAGCGCTCGAGGACGCGCTGACGCTCATCTACCCGCTGCGTGACAGTTATATGATCGACACGTACTTTATCCAGATTGCCGATCTGTTGGGTTTGGACCTGGAGACCGTGCGTGCGAGCTCGGGCCGTGTGTTTCGTGATGTCGCCAAGCGCGAAGATGCGGAGCGCCGTCGCGAGCAAAACTATGAGCGCCAGAGGGCGCAGGCCGAACGGTCCGGCGGGACGGGCAGTCGGGCATCGGGTTCTCGCGATGCCGGTCGCGGTGCTTGGGCATCGGGCGCGACGCCGCCGGTGTCCGCGCCGGTCGAAGAAGAGCCGTACGACTGCGTCCCGCTCGATGCCTATGGCGCTGCGCCCGTGGAGGTCGTCGACGACCTGCCGCCGATTGATGTGCCTGACGATATGGGCTCTGCGCCCGTTGGTGTCCCGGCAGACGCCTCGGCCCCTATGGTTCTGACCGATCTAGAGCGCAAGTCCTTGGCAGGGGAGCGCGAGCTGCTGACCATGCTCACGAGCTACCCCGATCTGTTCCGCACGTATGCCGACCGCATCTGCTCCATCGAGTGGGTTGACCCACGTCACGAGTCCATCGCGTGGGCCGTTCTGGCAACGCCGCCGGGAACCGATCCTGCAGCCTGCATGGATGCGGCGCGCTCGGTGTGTCCCGAGGCGGCAACGCTTGTGAGTGCCGGGCGCATCTCGGCGACGAGCAAGCACCCCACCGAGACGAACATCGTGTTTATGCTCGATACGCTCGAGCTCTACACCATCAAGCGCCGCATGCGTGCCGCACAGGCCAAGCTGCGCCAGGACCGTTCGCTCGATGATGAGGCCCGTCGCGCGCTGACCGTGCAGGCCGCGCAGGATTCGCAGCGTCAACGCGAACTGCAAAAGTCGATCGGCGGCGTGGCGGATCCGTTCCGTTTGATCGGCCTGGAGGCCGCAGGCACCGAACAAGCCTAGATGTTGTGGTCAACCAGCGTATTCTCGCCTATATCCAGTCCTCTTTTTGGGTATAGACGTCATTGTGTGTGCTAAAGTATTGAGTCCTGTGGACTATGAAGGGAGAATCTGTGCCAAAAAAGACTGAGAGCACGGGTACTGGGCTGGAATCCTACGTTGCAAAGCTCATGGGCAACGGCTCAAACAGGACTTCGGTAACCGAGGACGAGATTCAGGTCGCCCTGAAGGATATCGATGTTTCTGACGAGCAGCTCACCGCGGTGTATTCCGCGCTGCGCAACAGCGGTATCCAGATTATCTCCGCGAGCGGTAACGACGACGCCCCCATGGACGTCGACGATGACAATACCGATTCTGATACCGACGATTTCGATGACGACGACGAGCACGATTCCGGCTCGCTCGACGATCACGAGCTCAAGATGGCCCGCCAGGCCGACGCCGAGATGGGTTCTTCCAAGAGCAAGAAGAAGCGCACCGTGCGCACGTCCCGTTCGCGTTCGCGCGTGCGCGGCATCGATGCCTCCACGGTGATGTTGACCGGCGACCCAGTCCGTATGTACCTCAAGGAGATTGGCAAGGTCGACCTGCTGACCGCCTCCGAAGAGGTCGATTTGGCCATGAAGATCGAGGCCGGTCTTGAGGCCACCGAGAAGCTCGAGGCTGCCGATGCTGGTGAGCTCGAACTCACGCGTGCCGAGATGCGTCGTCTTACGCGTATTGAGAACGTGGGCCTCGAAGCCAAGCAGGCGCTCATCAGCGCAAACCTTCGTCTGGTCGTCTCCATCGCCAAGCGTTATGTCGGTCGCGGCATGCTGTTCCTGGACCTGATCCAGGAGGGCAACCTCGGTCTGATTCGCGCCGTCGAGAAGTTCGACTACCAGAAGGGCTTTAAGTTCTCCACGTACGCCACGTGGTGGATCCGTCAGGCTATCACGCGTGCTATCGCCGACCAGGCCCGTACCATCCGTATTCCCGTGCACATGGTCGAGACCATCAACAAACTCGTCCGCGTGCAGCGCCAGCTTCTCCAGGACCTGGGTCGCGACCCGACCCCCGAGGAGATCGGTGCCGAGATGGACATGAGCGCCGACCGCGTCCGCGAGATCCAGAAGATCTCGCAGGAGCCCGTGTCGCTCGAGACCCCCATCGGCGAGGAAGAGGATTCCCAACTGGGCGACTTTATCGAGGACTCCCAGGCCATCGTTCCGCCCGATGCCGCCAGCTTCTCCATGCTGCAGGAGCAGCTCACCCAGGTGCTCGATTCGCTTGCAGATCGTGAGCGCAAGGTTATCGAGCTGCGCTTTGGCCTTGTCGACGGTCATCCCCGCACGCTCGAGGAAGTCGGCCGCGAGTTTGGCGTCACACGCGAGCGCATCCGCCAGATCGAGTCCAAGACTCTGGCCAAGCTTCGCCACCCGAGCCGCAGCAGCAAGCTCAAAGACTATATCGAAAGCTAGTCAAGCAAGAGGCGCCCTCAAGCACATCCGCTTGGGGGCGCTTTCATGTAGTCATTGGGGACGTTCTTGAATGACTAGTCGTTTAAGAACGTCCCCAATGACTAGGTCGGAAAATTTCTTAAAAAAGTTCTTGCCCTAAGCTGATTCGTCCGTATAATAAACTTCGTTGCTTGAGAGCACGCACCTATTCCTCGGTAGCTCAATGGTAGAGCACGCGGCTGTTAACCGCGCTGTTGTAGGTTCGAGTCCTACCCGGGGAGCCAGGTTGTAGAACCCGTCGCTTATGCGGCGGGTTTTTTCATGCCGCGATCGCCGTTCGCGAACGTTACCGTATCAACATTTCGTGTCGAGGATGTAATCCCGAGGCCCGCCACCTCAACATGCCGCGGTCGTTGTAGAATATTGCAATGATTGCTCCCACGACATGGTGCCGCGAGCACCAAGAAAAGGAGATTCTTGTGTCTGAGACCATTAACGGCAGCCTGAGCGTCTCGAACGACGTTATTGCCGATATTGCCGGTTATGCCGCGATGACGTGCTATGGCGTTGTCGGTATGGCTGAGCAGCTCCAGGGCGCCGAGAGCGTGCGTCTGCTTGCCGGTCAGCGCCTCCGCAAGGGCGTGCTTGTCTCCGCCGACGAGAACGGCCTTACGGTCGATCTTCACGTCGTGCTCGAGAACGGCGTCAACATGAAGTCCGTCTGCCACAATCTTTCGAGCTCCGTTGCCTTCACTCTGCAGGAGATCGCCCAGATCGATCCCGCCAGCCTTAAGATCGGCATCCATATCGACGCGCTCAAGAGCCGTCTGAACTAGCATCCGAAAACGGAGATTCAAATACCCATGATTGCAAAGACCATTCGCACCTGTTTTCCGATCGCTGCGGCTGCCGTTTCCGACAAGGCCGAGGAGATCAACAAGCTCAACGTCTTCCCCGTACCCGACGGCGACACCGGTACCAACATGTCGCTCACGCTTGCCTCGGTGACCAAGGAGCTTTCCGCCCTTCCTGCCGACGCCGACATGGAAGCCATCGCCGGCGCCATCACCCACGGCTCCCTGATGGGTGCCCGCGGTAACTCCGGCGTTATCACGTCGCAGATTCTGCGCGGCGTGGCCGAGGGCCTTGTCTCTGCCGACGAGCCCATTACGTCCGCCAACATTGCCTTCGCCTTCCGTCGTGCCGTCAAGGTTGCCTTCCAGGCTGTCCGCAAGCCCATCGAGGGCACGATCCTCACGGTGCTGCGCGATGTCTCGACCAAGGCCGACGAGTGCGAGAAGAAGAAGTTCTCGGCCGAGGACGCGCTCGATGCCATCGTTGTCGAGGCGTACCAGTCCGTCGCCCGCACGCCCGACCTGCTGCCCGTTCTGAAGGAGAACGGCGTGGTCGACTCCGGCGCCTTTGGATTCGCCATTTTCCTCGAGAACTTTGTGGCTGCCGCTCTTGGTCGCAGCACCGTGGTCGAGGATTTCTCCGCTACGTTTGACTCCGCCAGCTCTGCCCGCGATGCCGCTCTTGGCCGTGTTGAGATCGAGTCTAACGACGACTGGGAGGGCTCGGAGTTCCGCTACTGCAACGAGTTCCTGTTTAAGGCCGACGCCCCGTTTGACGAGGACGAGTGCCTTAAGTTCCTAGGCTCCATGGGCGACTGTGAGCTGCTCGTGGGCGCCTATCCCGACTACAAGATCCATGTGCACTCCAACACCCCCAACCTGGTGCTCGAGCACATGCTGCAGCTCGGTCAGATCTATGAGGTCTTTATCCACAACATGGAGATGGAGGCCCACGACCGTACCGCCAAGATCCACGAGGATCAGGAAAAGGCCGCCGAGCCCGCCAAGGCGCTGGGCTTTGTCGCCGTTGCCGCCGGTTCCGGCGAGGCCGACATTCTCAAGTCCCTTGGCGTCGACGTGGTCGTCTCCGGTGGCCAGACCATGAACCCCTCGACCGCCGACCTGCTGGGCGCGGTGGACCAGGTCAACGCGACCTCAGTCATCATCCTGCCCAATAACGGTAACATCCGCATGGCTGCCGAGGCCGCAGCTTCTGCCTGCACCGACAAGAAGGTCGCCGTCGTTCCCACCAAGACCGTCCCGCAGGCGTTCTCCGCGCTGTTCGCGGTCCTGCCCGATTCCGAGCTCGAGGATGCCGTCGCCGCTATGGTCGACGCCATCAGCGAGGTCCGCGATGGCGAGGTCACTCGCGCCGTGCGCGACTCCAGCGCATCTGATGGCTCTCCGATTCACTCCGGTGACGTCATGGGTATCATCGCTGGCTCCATCGACGTGGTCGGCTCCGACGTGAAGCAGGTCACGCTCGATTGCATCAACCGCATGCAGGAGGAAGAGGAGGGCGACGCGCTGACGATTCTGGCCGGCGAGGAGCTGTCCGATGAGGCCTTCCAGGAGATCGTCGACGCTATTGAGGAGGCTCAGCCCGACCTGGAGATCGACGCCCATCGTGGTGAGCAGCCGCTCTATCCCGTGATCTTCTCGATCGAGTAGGCTCTGCCTATGTCCGAGCTGTGCTCCGTGCCGCGCGTCTCGGAGCGCTTTGCCCAGAGCAATGCGCTCGACGAGGATATCGCGCGACTCAAATATGTTTCGGGTAAACGTGAGGAGGCCCTTCGCCGTCTGGGAATTCGGACGGTGGGGGACCTCCTTCTCCATATTCCTCATCGCTACCTGGACTTTACTCGCTCGTGGTCCATCGAGATGGCGCCCATCGGTACCGTGTGCACGATCATCGCCACGGTCGACCGTATTGTCCAAAAGCAGCCCCGTCCGCGTATGCAGGTGACTGAGGTCTCGCTCGTGGACGAGACGGGCGTGCTGCAAGTCGCCTTTTTTCGTCAGCCCTGGATTGCCCAGCAGTTCAAGCAGGGCGACCGCCTGGCCGTTATGGGCAAGGTCGAATTTGCCTATGGCTTTAAGCAGATGGCCTCGCCCCACTTTGAAAAGCTTGAGGACGGGCGCGCCGCCGGCACCATCCTGCCGGTCCACTACGTAAGTGACGGCGTGAGTCAGGCATGGATGCGCCGTATCGTGAGCGGTGCGCTCGAAGTGGTCGCCAATCCGTTCGATCCCATTCCCGCGCCGCTGCGCGCAAAGCGGAAGCTCATGAGCAATGCCCGTGCGCTGCGCTCGATCCACTTTCCCTCGAGCATGGCCGAGCGCGACATCGCGCGCCGGCGTCTTGCCTACGAGGAGTGTCTCTACTTGCAGCTCGCGCTGCGTCTGCGCAACGATGGCGGTATGGTCGACGTGGTGCCTTATGCGCATGCCGCGGGCGAGCATTTGACTGCGCTTAAACAGGCCCTGCCGTTTTCGCTGAGCGATGAGCAGGAGGCTGCATTTCAAGACATCCTGCATGACATGTGCGATGGCGGTCGCGTGATGAACCGTCTGCTGCTGGGCGACGTCGGTACCGGTAAGACCGCCGTTGCCGCCTGCGCATTGGCGGTTGCGGCCGATAGCGGCACTCAGGCCTGCGTTATGGCGCCCACGGGCGTGTTGGCGCGTCAATATGCCGATAAGACCGGCCCCTTGCTCTCGCAGGCTGGCATAACCTGGGCGCTCCTGACGGGCGCCACGCCGGCGGCCGAGCGTGAACAGATTCATGCGCGGCTCCAGTCTGGCGAGCTCGACGTGCTCTTTGGTACCCATGCGGTGCTTTCGGAGAACGTCACGTTCAAGCATTTGTCGCTTGTGGTGATCGACGAGCAGCACCGCTTTGGCGTGGGCCAGCGTAACGCTCTACGCGCAAAAGGCCCGGGTGCCGACTTGTTGGTCATGACTGCCACGCCGATCCCGCGCACGCTGGCGCTTTCGGTGTACGGCGACCTGGATACGAGCATCATCCGCCATCGTCCCGTTCCGGGTGCCGGCGTGACGACGCGCGTCCTCACCGAGTCGAGTCGCGACCTGGCCTATGGCGCCATTCGCGAGGCGCACGATAAGGGGCAGCAAGCCTACGTGATCTGTCCGCTCGTGGAGCCGAGCGATTCGGCCGATGAGCTCGAAGACGTACCCGGCATCGCTCGCGACGACGAAGGCCGCGTGACCGTGCCTGTGCCGCTGCACGATACGGCAACCGAGCTCGACCGACTGCGCCTTGCGTTGCCGGGGCTTACCATCGAGCGTCTTCATGGCCGCATGCCGGCGGGGGAGAAGGACCGGGTCATCGATGCCTTTAAGCGTGGCGAGATCGATGTGCTCGTCTCGACCACGGTGGTCGAGGTGGGCGTTGACGTGCCCAACGCCACCGTCATGGTCATCGAGAATGGAGAGCGCTTTGGCTTGGCGGCCCTGCACCAGCTGCGCGGGCGCGTAGGTCGCGGCAGCGTGTCGGGAACGTGCCTGGTCATGACGCACTCCAAGGGCAACGGCGGCGCGTCGACGGCACAAGACCGCCTCCAGTCGCTCGAGAAGACCTCGGACGGCTTTACGCTCGCCCAGATGGACCTGCGTCTGCGCCACGAGGGCGAAATCCTGGGTTACCGCCAGCATGGCGGCGTGACCTTGCGTTTTGTTGACCTCGATGCCGACGAAGAATTGATCGAGTGGGCCCATTTGGACGCGGTCGAGCTCTTGCGGTATGCTTGCAACCTTGACTCCGTGGCGACGCGTCCCTTGCGCGATGCAGTCGCCATGCGGTATCGGCACATCTTTAAGGAGGTCAGCGGAGGATGAGAATCATCGGCGGCGAATGGCGCGGTCGTAAGATCGAGGAGCCCCGTGGTCGCGATGTCACCCGCCCCACGACCGATCGCGTGCGCGAGGCGTGCGCATCTATGGTCATGTCGGCATTCGACTTCGATCTGGACGAGGTCCGCGTGCTGGATGCCTTTGGCGGCTCCGGCGCCTTGGGCATCGAGATGCTCTCGCGTGGTGCCCGCTCGCTCACCACGTTCGAGATCGATCGCAACGCTGCTCGTCTGATTACCAAGAATATCGAGTCGCTCTGCCGTGACCGTGCGCGTTGGCGCGTGGTCACGGGCGACATGCTGACGAGTGCCTCACGCGGTCGTGTACCGGGCGGCCCCTTTGATCTGGTCCTGCTCGACCCGCCCTATGCTTTTGGCTCCGAGCCGGTCGAGGAGCTGCTGCAAAACCTAGCTCAGCAAGGCTTGCTGGCGCCGGGCGCCTACGCGCTCTTTGAGCACGCCGCGGCCGATACGGGCGCTCACCCGACCGGTTTTGAGACCGTGCGCGAGAAGCGCTACGGCATAACTTCGGTTGACTTGCTGCGCTGGTCGGCCACGAACGAGGCCGACAATGCCGACGACAGCGACCATGACGAGGATGCGCCTTTGGAGGACACCCATGAATGACACCATCAACCGCGTGATCGTCCCGGGCACCTTCGATCCCATCACGTTTGGCCATATCGACGTCATCCGCCGCGCCCGCCGCATCTTTCCCAGCGTGATCGTGGCCGTTGCCAAGTCGCAGGGCAAAAACGGCGTCGGCACCACGTTTAGGCTCGACGAGCGCGTGGCGCTGGCCCGTGAGGCGCTCGGTGATATTGACGGCGTCGAGGTGCTGCCCTTCACCGGCCTCTTGGTCGATTTTGCCCGCGAACAGGGGGCAGGAGCCGTGGTCAAGGGCCTGCGTGCCATGACCGACTTTGAGTACGAGCTGCAGCAGGCCGACCTCAACTACCGCCTGGATAACGAGCTGGAGTCCATCTTTGTCATGAGTGCGCCGCAGTACGGCTATATCTCGAGCTCGGTGGTTCGCCAGATTGCCTCGCTCGGTAGCGACGTCTCTAATTTTGTTCCGCCCAATGTGGTCAAGGCGCTCAAACATCGCTTTTCGTGACGTTTTTTAATGCCTGGTGGCATGTGGTAAACTAACACGATGATATGTTACCTATGAAAGGAGACCGGATGCCGGGCGAGAATTTTCCTGGCGACAGGATCGTGAGTCTTGTCGACGAGCTCGAGGGGCTCATCGAAGAGGCTAAGACGCCGTTCGGCAAGAACGCCCAGATGAAGGTTATCGACGCCGACGTCTTCTTTAACATCCTCGACGAGATCCGCATGAGCTATCCCGAGGAATGGCAG
>CALHJX010000130.1:0-2494 GCA_938033385.1 uncultured Collinsella sp.
GCGGCGGCGTCGAGCGCACTGCCCTTGGCGGATGCCTGCATGATGATCATGTTGGCGAGCGGCTCCAGGCCTGCCTCGCGGGCCTTCTGCGCGCGGGTCATGCGCTTTTTGCGGTAGGGCTTGTAGAGGTCCTCGACACGCTGGAGCTGCGTGGCCTCGCGAATCTGCTGCTCGAGCTCGGGCGTGAGCTTGCCCTGTGCGTCGATGAGCAGAATGACGTCCTCTTTACGCTGCTCAAGATTGCGCAGGTAGGACAGGCGCTCGTCGAGTGTGCGCAGGGCGACGTCGTCCATGCCGCCCGTGGCTTCCTTGCGGTAGCGCGAGATAAAGGGGATGGTGTTGCCCTCGTCGATGAGCTTGACGGCCGCCTCGATGTTGGCGGCCTTAAGGTTGAGCTCGTGGGCGAGCTGGGCGATAAGATCCATGGGACTCCTTGCGTTTAAGGTGCGTTTGCAGCACAGGGCTACCAAGGATACCACCCGTTTCAAAAGACTGTTTTGGGCCCTCGCCACGAAAACGACCTATCTACTACGTTTGAACCGTATGGGTCGACCATCCCCCGGTTTTCAGAAAATACGCAAGCCGTCTACCTGCGCTTTTGATTTTAGGAAATATGGCATGTTTGAGGGTGATTGGCTAAACGTAGTAGATAGGCCCATTTCGTGGCGAACGAACCAAGCTGAGGCGCAAAATAGCCCCCGCTCCAGGAAAATCGTCGGCAAGGTACCAAAAAGCCCCGCGGGCGGGAGTGCTGCTCGCGGGGCGAAGAAGAGGGGCTTGTTGGTGGCGGGCCGAGGGGTTCGGCATAGGAGTTTGCCGCGACCCGCCCTAAAGTATTACAGCTCGACGAGCTGGCCGGTCTCGGCGGCCTCCTTGATGGCGTTAAGCAGCGTGAGCGTCTTGACGTTATCGGCGGGGGTCACGACGGGCTCGACCTCGCGGCGGACAACCTTCACAAAGTGCTTGAGCTGCATCTTGTGTGGCAGTGCCGGGTCGACAGCCGGAATCTCCATCTGCAGCGGCTTGTGCCAGTTGGAGGCGCCGTCGTAGGAGAACTGGTGCAGGCGGGGCAGCGACAGGGCGCCCTTAGTGCCGCCGATAAAGTAGGCGTCGGCGTCGAAGGGGCGGTACTGCGGATCCTCGCGGGCGGTGGCCTCCCAGTTCCAGGGGCTGGCGGTGGCGTCGGAGATGGTCATGCTTGCGAGCGCGCCATCGGCAAAACGGACGTTGACCACGGCGGAGTCCTCGGTCTCAAAACCGCGGGCGGCGCTGGACTGCATACCCTGGACGGCAACGGGCTCGCCCAGCAGGTAGCGGAGCAGGTCGACGTCGTGCACCAGGTTGACCAGGATCGGGCCGGCACCCTTCTTGCGGCGCCACTCGACATCGAAATACTCGTCATTCTTATAGATCATGTAGTGGAAGCTCGACACGGTGAGCTTGCCCAGCTCGCCGGACTCGATGATCTCCTTGGCCTTGTTGACGAAGGGGTTGTGGCGACGGTGCTGACCTACGAGCACGGGCACGCCGGCGGTCTCGGCCTCGGCGGCGAAGGCCTGGGCATCCTCGAGATCGTTGGAGATCGGCTTTTCGATCAACGGCACGATATTGCGCTTCACAGCCTCGCGGGCAACGCCCAGGTGCAAGTCGTTGGGGGTGGCGATAATGACGGCCTCGGGTTTGACCTCGTCCATCATCTGGGCGGGATCGGTGTAAAACGGCACGCCGGCGGCCTCGGCCGTGGCGCGGGCGCCCTCAAAGGCGTCGGCGATGGCGACGAGTTCGGCCTCGGGTTCCTCGGTGACAAAGCGGATGTGGTTGCGGCCCATGGCGCCGGCGCCGATAACGGCAATGCGGACGGGGTTGAGCTCAGACATTTCGACTCCTTAATACTGGTGACCGGTGGGATGCGACAAAGGGGCTGTCCCTTTGTCGCATCGGTAAAACTAGGCGGACTTCTTCTTGCTGTCGGAGACCATCATGTAGACGGTGAGCACGACGGCGATGGCGGCGATCACAATGGCGCCGTAGAAGGACTGCTGGTAGGCGGCGCTGCCGGCCTCGGCGTGATACAGCACGGCGGTGATGGGCTGGCTGATCCAGGTGGAAGCGGCATAACCCAAAAACATGATGCCGTAGTTGACGCCGATGTTGCTGGTGCCAAAGGCGCCACCGGTGAGCGGCGGGTAGATGACGAGCAGAGCGCCAAAGCTAAAGCCGAGCAGGGCGAGCGCCACAAAGAACATGGCTTGCGTAAAGCTCATCGACATGATGACGAGTGCGACGATGGTGACGACAAGGCTGATGAGCAGCGACTTATAGGCGCCGAGCTTGTCGATGATCTGGCCAAAGGACAGACGGCCGACCAGGTTGGCGCAGGTGTTGACGGAGACGACCACGCCGCCGAGGGCGACGGCCGCGGCGCTCGTGGGGTCGGCGAAGAGCTGGACGGCGGCGATGGAGGCAACCTTGCCCACGAGCAGAGTACCGGCGG
>CALHJX010000131.1:0-2566 GCA_938033385.1 uncultured Collinsella sp.
TCGCCAACATAGTGGATACCCTTGCCCTTGTAAGGCTCGGGAGGACGATGGCCGCGGATCTCAGCGGCGATCTGACCGACCTGCTGCTTGTTGATACCCTTGACGTTCACGTGGGTGTTGTCGGGAACCTCGAAGGTGATGCCCTCGGGAGCCTCGACGATCACGGGGTGCGAGAAGCCCAGGGAGAACTCGAGGTTCTTGCCCTTCTGCTGCACGCGGTAACCGACGCCGGCGAGCTCGAGCTTCTTCTCGAAGCCCTCGGAAACGCCAACAACCATGTTGTGGATGAGGGCGCGGGTGAGGCCGTGGCGGGCACGGGTCTCACGCTCGTCGTCGGGACGGGAAACGGTGAGGACATTGTCCTCGACGTTGATAGCGAGCTTCTCAAAGACATCGAGCTCGAGCTGGCCCTTGGGGCCCTTGACGACAACGTTGTTGCCGTTGACTGCCACTTCGACTCCGGCGGGAATCTGGACAGGCTTATTACCGATACGAGACACGGTGATCTCCTTTCCTTCTACCTACCGAGCGAATTACCAGACGTAAGCGATGATCTCGCCGCCGACGTTGTGCTTGCGAGCATCGCGGTCGGTCATGACGCCATGGCTGGTGGAAATAATGGCGGTACCAAGGCCACCGCGGACGCGGGGCATGTCGGCAACGCCGGTGTACTTACGCAGGCCCGGCTTGGAAATGCGGCGGATGCCGTTGATGACCTTAGCCTTCTTGGGACCATACTTAAGCGTGATGTGCAGAGTCTTCTGGGGAACGGTGTCCTCGACATCGTAGCCCTCGATGTAGCCCTCCTCGTGCAGAACACGAGCGATCTCGACGAGCTTCTTGCTGCTCGGCATGGAGACCGTGGCCTTGTTCACAGAGTTAGCGTTACGGATGCGCGTAAGCATATCTGCGATCGGGTCTGTAAGGTTCATACAGATTCTCCTTCGTTCTTGATGAACACGTGCTCTTGGTTCTTCACCGCCCTTAACGGCAAAGCCTTTTTAGCGCGTTTTCCCTGTTCCAAACGGATGCTTGAAACGCTGGTAGTGACTTACCAGCTGGCCTTCTTAACGCCGGGAAGCTCGCCCTTGAGTGCAAGCTCACGGAAGCAGACACGGCACAGGCCGAACTTGCGGTACACAGAGTGCGGACGGCCGCAGCGCTGGCAGCGCGTGTACTCACGAGTAGAGAACTTCTGCTTGCGATTGCACTTGACGATCATCGATGTCTTAGCCACTTATATCCTCCTCACATAGAGTATTGTTCGCCCCAAGCGCCGCCCCCTTGTGGGAACGGCGCTTATAGGGCAGGTGAACCTATTTCTTGAACGGGAAACCGAAGGCGTCCAGAAGGGCCTTGGCCTCCTCATCGGTGTTGGCGGTGGTCACGAAAGTGATGTCCATACCACGCTGGTGATCGACGGAGTCAAAGTCGATCTCGGGGAAGATGAGCTGCTCGGTGACGCCCATGGAGAAGTTACCACGGCCGTCGAAGCTCTTGGCGGAGATACCGCGGAAGTCGCGGATACGAGGAATCGCGACGGAGGTCAGACGATCGAAGAACTCCCACATACGGTCGCCACGCAGGGTAACCTTGCAGCCGATCGGCATACCAGCGCGCAGGCGGAAGGTAGCGATGGACTTGCGGGCACGGGTGATCATCGGCTGCTGGCCGGTGATGGCGCGCAGGTCGCGCACGGCACCGTCGATGGCCTTGGAATCGGTAGCGGCCTCGCCGACACCCATGTTCACGACGATCTTCTCAAACTTGGGGATCATCATGACGTTCTCGTACTGGAACTTGTCCTGAAGCTGCTGCTTGACCTCGTTGTTGTACTTGGTCTTCAGACGCGGCACATACTTCTCTTCTGCCATTGTTCACTCCTTCTTGGGGTTTTAAGCACGGGGCGTGGCCACAGCGGGTTGTCCTCGTGCCTCCTGACTGCATCCGCACCGCTCATGGCATTTTGCGGTTTGGACTCGACGCAGCAGGAGCCGACAAAACAATCGGTACTATACGCGCATCGGGAGCGTATTTCCAGAAAAACCTCGTCTGCCTGCACAACTCCACAACTCCCCCGCACAAATGGATCCCAAAAAGCAGTTGCGGTGAAATAGGGACTGTTTGGCGGCCTAACAGGCTTAAACAGTCCGTATTTCACCGCAACTTATTGGTGGGGATGCGATTAGCGCTTGCGGGGGATGAGTTTGGTGCGGCGCAGGTGGATCATCTCGGCTGCGATGGAGACGGCGATCTCCTCGGGGTCCTCGGCCTCGATGGCGACTCCGATCGGCAGGTGCAGCTCGTTGATTTGCTCCTGCGTAAAGCCCTCCTGCTCCAGGCGGGCGCGCACAAAGGCCGTCTTTCGGCGCGAGCCCAAGCAGCCCAGATAGGCGGGTTTGGCGCGCATGGCCTGGATCACCACGTCGATATCGGACTTGTGACCCGCCGTGGCGACCACCACCAGGTCGCGCGGGCCGATGGGGCATTGCTCGCCCAGGTTCTTGTAATCGACCAGACGACGGTCATAGACCCCGGGCACCCATTCGGGGGTCAGCGTGCCGGG
>CALHJX010000132.1:0-3732 GCA_938033385.1 uncultured Collinsella sp.
CGGAATCGGTTAATGTGCGTTGGCGTAATTGGTTGTTTTTACAGTAGCGCTAACACGACCTCGGGCCCGAGACGGTCTCCGACCGCATGATGACCGACATCTACGAGCACCTCATCCAGCGATACGGCGAGGAGATCTCGCAGGACGCCGAGGACTTCATGACGCCGAAGGACGTGGCGAGGCTCGCCACGGCGCTCCTGTTCGCGAACGAGGACACGCTCCTCAACGCCGACAACGGCGACATCCGCACGCTCTACGACGGCAGCTGCGGCACCTGCGGCTTCATCTGCGACGCGCTCGACCAGCTCGACGAGTGGCACGACAAGGGGCACTTCAAGAGCCCAACCAAGATTGTCCCCTACGGCCAGGAGCTCGAGGACGCGACCTGGGCCATGGGCAAGGCCGCGCTCATGCTGCGCAATATCGCCGGGGGCTCGGGAGACGTGCTCGACCAGATGACCGACCTGTCGGCCGGCATCATGCTCGGCGACACCCTCGACGACGACAGGTTCGAGGGACGCACCTTCAACTACCAGCTCACGAACCCGCCCTACGGCAAGGAGTGGAAGAAGGAGAAGGACGCCGTCCTCGAGGAGATGGGCCGTGGGTTCGATGGCAGGTTCGGCGCCGGCAAGCCCGACATCGACGACGGCAGCATGCTCTTCATGCAGAACGTCGCGGCGAAGATGGCCCCTCCCAAGGAGGGCGGCGGGAAGGCCGCCATCGTGCTCTCGGGCTCCCCGCTGTTCAACGGGGATGCCGGCAGCGGGCCATCGGGCATCCGCCGCTGGCTGTTCAGCGAGGACCTCGTCGACTGCATCGTGAAGCTGCCGACCGAGATCTTCTACCGCACGGGCATCGCAACCTACATCTGGGTGCTCAACAACCACAAGCCGGAGAACCGCAAGGGGTACGTGCAGCTCATCGACGCCTCGGAGGAGAAGACCGCCCTGCGCAAGAGCCAAGGGAACAAGCGCTACGAGATCGGCGAGGACCAGGCCGCGTGGATCGTGCGCACCTACGTAGACGGGCACGACCACGGCAGGTCGGTCATCGTCCCGGTCGAGAACTTCATGTACCGCAAGGTGACCACGCAGCGCCCGCTGCGCGTTGTCATTGAGCCCTCGGTCGATGGGCTGGATGCCCTCTTTACCCTCAGCAAGCCCATGGAGAAGCTGTCGGACGCGAGCCGCGCCGCCATTCGCTCCTGGGTTGAGAAGAACGAGGGCGCCTCGCTCACATACAGCGAGGTCCTGGCTGCGACCGAGAAGCTTCACAAAGCGATCGAAAAGCCCAAGCCACAGAAGGCCGCCCTCGCCGACGCCCTCGTCAAGGTCTTCGGACGTCGAGACCCGTCCGCGACTCCCGCAATCGATGCGAAGGGCAATCCGGTGTTCGACCCCGAGCTCAAGGACACGGAGAACGTTCCAATCGGCATGGAAATCAACGACTACATGGCGACCGAGGTGCTGCCCTACGCTCCCGACGCCGTGGTGGACGAGTCCGTAAAGGACGAGCCGAAGTACGACGCCAAGAGCGGGCTCACGGCCAACCCGCTCGGCGACGGCGGGGTTGGCGTCGTCGGAACGACCATCTCGTTCAACAGGTATTTCTACAAGTACGAGAAGCCTCGCGACCCGCAAGTCATCGCTAAGGAGATCCTCGAGCTCGAGGACGGCCTCGGCGAGCTCATGAGGGGGTTCCTGGCATGAGGGAGACGAAGGACAGTGGCGTTGACTGGATCGGCGAGGTGCCGGTCAACTGGGAAATCGTTCCGATAAAGGCGGATGTTTCAATTGGACATGGCTCCGACCCCACAACGCCTGGTGATATTCCGGTTTGGGGCAGCGGGGGCGAACCCTTTAAAACCTGTGGCGAGCATAAGAATGGGCCAGCGGTGCTTCTTGGACGAAAGGGAACATTAGATTGCCCCCAACTTGTTACCGGGCTCTACTGGAACGTCGATACAGCTTTTGATGCGAAAATCACAAGTAAAAAGCTCTCACTGAAGTTCTTCTACTATGCTGCAACCTGTGTTGACATTAAGCCATATATGACCAACACGGCTAAGCCGAGTATGACTCAATTTGACTGGGACAATTCGAGAATCCCCCGCCCTCCACTTGCGGAGCAGCGACGAATCATCTCATACCTCGATGAGCGCTGCGCGGCCATCGACGAGGATGTCGCGAAGCGTCGCGATGTCATCGGGAAGCTCAAGGAATACAAGAAGTCACTCATTGCGCATGCCGTGACGAAGGGCCTCGACCCGAACACAGAGATGAAGGACAGCGGAGTCGACTGGATCGGCGAGGTGCCGGCGAATTGGCGTCTAACGAAAATCGGACAGGTCTATGACCTGCGCAACACGAAAGTCAGCGATTGCGATTACGAGCCATTGTCCGTAACCATGCAAGGCATCGTTCCTCAACTTGATAGCGCTGCCAAGACCGATGCGCATGACGATAGGAAGTTGGTTATGGAGGGAGACTTCGTAATCAACAGCAGGTCAGATAGACGTGGATCATGCGGAATAGCAAGACAAGATGGCTCCGTATCCCTTATCAATACGGTACTTATCCCCCGAGAACATATGGAGCCACGCTTCTATGACTGGTTGTTTCACACGACCCTATTTGCTGATGAGTTTTATAAGAACGGTCACGGAATAGTAGACGACCTTTGGACCACAAAATGGGCAGAGATGAAGGGCATCACCATAGTTGAACCCCCATTTGAAACGCAAATAACCGTCGCGAACTACCTCGACGAGCGCTGCGCGGCCATCGACGAGGCAATCGCCCGCCAGGAGCAGCTCATCGAGAAGCTCGGCGAGTACCGCAAGTCCGTCATCCACCACGCCGTGACCGGCAAAATCGACTGTATGGAGGCCTAACCATGACAAAGGTCGATATGCATATCCCAGGCAAATCCGATCTCGACGTCAGTTTCGACGGCAGCCGGAAGATCCATCAGGAGGCGCCGTTCGAGCGCTACATATCTCGCAAGGTCGCAGGGCTGGAGCATTCGGGCTGGGCCCTCTCACCTGACGATACGGGGTTCGACCCGAACGACGCACTCGTGTTCGACGACTTCGTCGCCTGGCTCGAGGCCACCGCGCCGGAGAAGCTCGACAAGATGCGCCGAGAGAAGGGCGCCCGCTGGGCCGACCAGCTGAAGCGCGCCCTGGTGAAGAGTCTCGAGAGGAACGGCACCGTCCTCACGCTGCGCAAGGGCTTCCAGATGGCGGGCTATCAGACCATCGAGTGCATGGCGGGCTACCCGGACGACGAGCGCGTGCCCGGGGCGAGGGAGCGCTACGACGCCAACATCCTGCGCTTCATGCACCAGGTCCACTACCAGACCGCCGGGAGCAAGTCTCTCGACTTCGTCCTGTTCGTCAACGGCATCCCCGTCGCCACCGGCGAGGTCAAGACCGAGCTCACCCAGACCGTGCGTGACGCCATCGACGAGTACGCCGACGAGCGTAAGCCGGTGGAGCCCGACGGCGGCAGGAAGAACCCGCTGCTCATGTACAAGAGGGGCGCCGTGGTCCACTTCGCCGTCTCCGAGGACGAGGTCTGGATGTGCACGAACCTCGGCCCCTTCCCGAGCAAGTCGGCGAGGCCCCGCTTCCTCCCGTTCAACCTGGGACGCGACGGCGGGGCGGGCAACCCGGACGCGCCGGAGGGCGAGTACAGGACCCCCTCCGTCTGGGACACCCTCCTCCAG
>CALHJX010000133.1:0-4658 GCA_938033385.1 uncultured Collinsella sp.
GTGCCGGCAATGAGGGCCTCGACGCAGGCATCGCAGCTGCCCTGGGCGCCCGCATAGACCGTGATGCCGGCTTGAGCAAGCGCGTTGATAGCGCCACCGCCGATGCCGCCGCAGATGAGTGTGTCCACGTCGCCATTGGCGAGCAGACCCGCCAGCGCGCCGTGACCGGTGCCGCCGGTGCCCACGACCTGCTCGTTGAGCACCATGCCGTCCTGGATGTCATAGATCTTGAACTGCTCGCTGCGGCCAAAGTGCATAAAGATGTTGCCGTTGTCGTACGTCGTTGCCACCCTCATGGTGTCGACCTCCTTTGCTGGCCATGCGGCCGTTGTCGTGGTGATGGGGGAGTATGCGATATTGCCGCCCTCGATGATAATCGCCCGTCCATTGACCAATGCGTTTGCCACCTTGCGATGCGCGCGGCTGCAGATTGCCGCCACCGTGGCACGGGCAATGCCCATGTGCTGGGCGACTTCCTCCTGATTGAGTCCTTCCAGGTCGCATAGGCGCAGGACCTCGAGCTCGTCGACCGTCATATCGATAGCGTCTCCGCTGGCAAGGCCATCGGGGGTAAAGCCGCGATATTCGGGGATGATCCCAACGCGGCGCAGTTTTTCGCGTCTCCCTGCCATACACTCTCCAAATCTGACATATGTCAACAATAGAATAGCGAACGTGCCGATTTGCGCAAGGAATTTCCGTCATATGTCAGAAAATGAGGGCTTATGTTTGGGCTGTGGGGCCGCGTGCGCCTGGGCTACAATAAATCTTGCTTGTAGGCGACTGACAGGAGGGTCAATGAGCAAGGCTGATCAACAGTTTGTAACCATGTGCCGCGATATCTTGGACCATGGCACCACCACCGAGGGCCAAAAGGTCCGCCCGGTGTGGGAGGACGGCACCCCTGCCTATACCATTAAAAACTTTGGCGTCACGGCGCGCTACGACCTGCGCGAGGAGTTCCCTGCGCTTACGCTGCGCCGCACGGCTCTTAAGTCTGCGATGGACGAGATCCTGTGGATCTATCAAAAGAAGTCTAATAACGTCCATGACCTCAACAGCCATATTTGGGACGAGTGGGCCGACGAGACTGGCTCCATCGGTAAAGCCTACGGCTATCAGATTGGCCAGAAGAGCCATTACGCCGAGGGCGATTTTGATCAGATGGACCGTGTGCTGTACGATCTTAAGCACACGCCGTACAGCCGCCGCATCATGACCAACACGTATGTGTTTAGTGACCTGTCCGAGATGCACCTGTATCCGTGCGCCTACAGCGTGACCTATAACGTCACGCAGCGCCCGCAGGACGACAAGCCCACGCTCAACATGATTCTCAACCAGCGCAGTCAGGACATTTTGGCCGCGAATAACTGGAACGTGTGCCAGTACGCCATTCTGCTCATGATGGTCGCGCAGTCGGTCGATATGATTCCGGGTGAGCTGCTGCATGTGATTGCCGATGCCCACATTTACGACCGTCATGTCAATATCGTCCGTGAGCTTATCGAGCGCCCGCAGTTTGCGGCGCCCAAGGTAACGCTTAACCCCGATGTGCATGATTTTTACGCGTTTACGACTGATGACCTGATCGTCGAGGGCTATGAGCACGGCCCGCAGGTCAAGAACATTCCCATTGCGGTGTAGGTGGTGCTCATGACGTGTAAGCTATCTGCTATCGTTGCCGTGTGTGACGATTGGGGCATTGGTTGCGAGGGCGACATGGTGGTGTCCAATCGCGCCGATATGCGCCATTTTGTGGCCTGCACCAAGGGCTGCCCGGTCATCATGGGGCGCAAGACGCTGCTGAGTTTTCCCGGTGGGCGTCCACTCAAGAACCGTCGCAATATCGTGCTTACCCGCGACGAGGATTTTGCTGTCGAGGGCGTCGACGTGGTGCATAGCATCGACGAGGCGCTCGCCGCGGTTGCCGATGAGCCCGTTGCCTGGGTGATCGGTGGCGGCGAGGTGTATCGGCAGTTTTTGCCGTATTGCGCCGAGGCCGAGGTCACGCACGACCATTGCACTCATGCCGTGGACACGTACTTTCCCGATTTGGACGCCGATCCCGCGTGGGAGATTGCGTGGCGTGGCGGTGTTGCCACGATTGCCTCGGGCGAGGGCGACGAGGGTGTCGATTATGAGTTCGTGACGTATCGTCGCATCGAGGCGTAAATCGTCTGGCGTGAACGGTATCATCGGGTTGATTGAATGCATGGGGCGGCGCTTAGCGTCGCCTCGTTTGGTATAGATGTGCTGTAAAGAAGGGTGCGGGCTGGCTGCTATGACTGATGCCGTTGAGGTTCTGCGAATTGATTCGCTCGAGGACGAGCGGCTCGATGCCTATGTTCGACTGACCGAGCGCGAGCTTCGCTGCGTGCTGGAGCCACAGAAGGGCATCTTTATCGCCGAGAGCGCCAAGGTTATCGAGCGCGCGGTTCGCGCCGGATACGAGCCGGTGAGCTTTCTTTTGGGCGAACGCTGGCTCGACCAGATGATGCCGCTGTTTGAGCGCCTAGTCGTGCGCGAGGGCGCGGGTCCTGTTCCTGTGTTCGTCGCCTCCATGGAGCTCATGGAGCAGTTGACGGGCTTTAACGTGACGCGCGGTGCGCTTGCGGCGTTTCGTCGCCCGCGTCAGATTCCGGTTGATGAGTTCTTGGGTGGCGTCGTCGAGGCGGCGGGGGAGCGTCCGGTGCGCGTGTGCGTGCTCGAGGGTATTGTCGACCACACCAATGTTGGCGCGATTTTCCGCTCTGCTGCCGCATTGAACGTTGACGGTATTTTGGTCAGCCCGACGTGCTGCGACCCGCTGTACCGTCGCTCGGCCCGCGTGAGCATGGGCACCGTGTTTCAGGTGCCGTGGACGCGCATTAGCAGCGAGGCTCGTGTGTGGCCGCATGATGGTCTGAGCGCGTTGCACGATGCCGGTTTTTCGTGTGCCGCTATGGCGTTGAGGGACGACTCTGTTTCGCTTGATGATCCTGTGCTGCAGAAGATTGATCGCTTGGCGATTTTTATGGGCACCGAGGGTGCCGGCTTGGGCGCCAAGACCATTGCCGGCTGTGACCACGCGGTGCGTATTCCGATGGCGCACGGGGTCGATTCGCTCAACGTGGCCGCGGCGAGCGCCGTCGCCTTTTGGCAGCTATGCCCGCACGTGAGCAATGAGTATCACTACCAGCCGGGTTTGTATCACTAGGCAGTTATTCCGCACCGTGCTCTAATTCGGGGTGTTTCGGTCGCCGCCAGTCGGTGCTAAGCTGGTTTTGGCTTTGGTTTTAAATTGCTGTTTTGCTGATTGACGTATGCGTGTGGGGAGGGCGTGTGGCTAAGAAATCTACGGCTATCGATGTAACGCAAGGAGTCATTTGGCAGCAATTGCTGTCGCTGTGCGTTCCCATCTTTTTTAGTTCGTTTTTTCAGCAGGCCTACACGCTTATCGGTACCTATATCGTCGGTCAGTTTGGCGGCAAGCTCGCGCTAGGTGGCATTCAAGCTACGATGGTGCTCACCGAGCTCTGCATTGGCTTTTGCGTTGGCGTCGGCGCCGGCTGCGCGGTCATTACCGGTCAGTATTTTGGTCAGCACGATGATGAGCGACTGAGCCGTTCGGTCCATACGGCCATGACGCTCGCGCTGGTGGGCGGTATCGTTTTCTCGATTCTTGGCATAGTGTTCGTTGAGCCCATGCTGGTACTTATGAACACTCCGCATGAACTTTTGGCCGAGGGCGTGGCCTATGCTCGTTGCTATTTTGCCGCCATGGTTGCGGCGCTGCTGCTCAATATGGGAACGGCACTGCTACGCGCCGTGGGCGACACGCGCGGGCCTGCTGTGATCATCGCTTCCGGCTGCCTTGTTAATGCGGTGCTGGATGTCATCTTTGTTGCCGTGCTTCATATGGAGGCGCTGGGCTGCGGCATCGCGGTGGCGCTGACCATTTGCTCCAACGCCACGATGATCGTGATTCGCATGATGCACGCACCGGGTGCGTGGCGGCTTTCGCTGTCCAAACTCGGCATTGATCCTGGCATTTGTAAGAGCATGATCTCGTGTGGTCTGCCGCTTGGCTTTCAGTCTGCTGCGTATTCGATTTCCAACGTTTTGATTCAGGTGTCGGTCAACTCGTTTGGTGCCGATGTCACCACGGCGTGGGGTCTTTCGGGCCGCTTAGATGGCATTGTCTGGATGGTTACCGAGGCGCTCGGCGTGTCGATCACCACGTTCTCGGCACAGAACTTTGGCGCGCGCAACTATGAGCGCATGCGCAAGGGCTACCATACGTCGCTCGTGCTGTCGTTTATGCTCATTGGTGGCCTGTCTGCCGTGCTGCTGGTGTTCTCGGGTCCGTTGTCGCGTCTGTTTGTCGACGATGTTTCGATTTCGGCGTACACCACGACGATTCTTCATTTCATCGCGCCGTTCTACGCGATCTTCTCGATTATCGAAAACGCGTCGGGCTCCATTCGCGGCGCCGGCGTGAGCTTGCAGCCCATGCTGCTCACGATTTTTGGCACCGTTGTGCTCAGGGTGATCTGGGTGTTTGCGATTATGCCGTTCGATCCGTCGCTTGAGCACCTGCTGCTGGTTTACCCCGTAACCTGGCTTATCACGGCCACGATGTTCACCATCTACCACCACAGCGGCAACTGGCTCGG
>CALHJX010000134.1:0-4912 GCA_938033385.1 uncultured Collinsella sp.
TAGCTCCTCGCGGCTGGTCTGCTCGATGAGGTGCCAGCGGCAGTCGGTGAACGCGAGCTTGTACTCGGCTAGGTCTACATCGCGACCCGTGACTGAGAGCGTGGCTTTGTCGTCGAACATGGCATCCTTCGCGAGCAAGAGGCATTCGTCTGCCGCTCCGAGTATGCCGTTCGAACCGCTGATTGTATTGAAGACGTTGGCCTCGTCGCCCATCTTCCGTGTGTGGTGGACTAGCAGAACGCACAGGCTATGTTTGTCAGCGAACGCCTTGAGCATGCCGACGTCTTGGTAGTCGGAGGCATACACGCTATCGCCCGTTGCGACTCGGACTTTCTGCAGGGTGTCGACGATGATCAGCTTGGTCCTCGGATAAGTTTCCAGGTATCTCTCAAGCTGAAGGATGAGTCCGCTATTCAACTTGTCGGCCATGATCGCGAACCGAAGGTTGTCGTTGGCCACATCGACGAGATGGAACAGGCGGCTTTGGATGCGGCCGTATTGATCCTCAAGGCAGAGATAGAGGACATCGGCGCATTCTGTTGCGTGGTCGAGAAACGTCGTGCCGAGGCTGACACACAGTCCGAGGCACAGACAGAACAAACTCTTGCCGACCTTCGGGGTTCCCGCGAGAACCACGAGGCCCGTCGTGATCAGCTCCTCGACGAGCCACGCGACCCCTTCGAGGGGACTCACGAGGAGGTCCTGTGCTGAGCGAACCTCAAGCTCGCCGGGCATCTAGGCCACCTCCGCGGGCAGAGCGTGGAGGCGACCGCGATAGTCGGTGACGATCTTGACGCCAAGCGCGTCGCAGAGTGCGTCGAGGCGGTCGGCCTGCTCGATTGCGAAGGCGAGGACGTCCTCGTCGGTGGGGTTGCGCGGGAGGCCGTGAGCCTCCAGCGTACGCGCTACGCGCTCGGCGTGCGCAAAGTAGACGGAATAGTCCATTTACACTCCTTGCACGAAATGTCCGCGCGGTGCATGTAATATGGACCGTGCGGCTTACTGGTCGCGAGCGGGTGCTGCTTCTTGTCGGGAGGGCACCCGTTTTTCTTTTTCTGGCTAGCCAACGCCGGCTACTTCCTTTCGTCCGTCGGTGTATTCGAGCCCGAGCTCGCGGTAAAGCGCAGAGCGGGCGATATACCACGTCTTTCCGAGTTTGCGAAACGGGAGCTCGCCGGCCTTGGCGAGCTTCTGCGCTTTCGAGTAACTCACGTGCATGATTTCGCTTGCTTCTGCGAGGGAAAGCAATTCGTCCATAGGAACCTCCTCTCTTGCTGACTCTAGTTTATCATAATTAACGATTAACGACCAGCAAAAATAAAAATCAACTTGATATTATTTAGAACGCGCCAATATAATTGCTTTAGGTAGTGGAGATAAACTTTTCAATGAAGGTTGATTAAATAATGAGCAGAAGCGTATTCATCGCAAGGAACCAGAGCACCGGTTTCCACTCCTTGTTTGAGGTAGTAGGATCCGGAGGCAAGGCAGCTGCGACGGCACCTATGGACTTCGAGCTCGCTGAACGCCTGCTTCGCTGGGGTACGCTTGACGAGCTCGTCGCGGCAATCTCGGAATCGGGCCCACTTATCGATCGCAGCATTTTTAAGGAAGAGAGAAGGAGGCTCTCCATCGCCGAGGCTGTCGAGATCGCCGAGGAGTCCGTTGGCGGGGGACGAGGCTTCACGCGTTGCGATGAGGAGTTTCTCTATCTTCAATTGTGTCTTGGGGGGATGTCGACGACGGACAGCTCCTCGTCGCTCTATCCATCCCAGGCCTCCATCTCGCGCGATATCAAGAGGCACGGCCTTATCGAATCCGACGGCCTTGCTGAGTTGAGGAAGTGGCAGGAGGAGGACCCGGACTGCACCGTCGTGGTTGAGCCCCTGAGGGATATCGTCCTGTGCCGAAATCTCGGCTCGGTTCTGCTTAGGCTGATAGCGAATATCAAGGCCGGATACGATGACGTTCTCGAAAGAAGTGGGTTCAAGCGATTCGAGAAAAAACGTCGCTGGTGGATCACCGGGGAGCTCAAGGACTCCTATTACGTCTTGCCGTTTCAACATAACTCGTCTTTCGACATGACCCTCAACTACTCGACGAAGTGGTTCAAGAACGTCTTCAGCTATATGGTCATCAACCCGCTGGAGACGCGAATTCTCGACCTGAGGCCGAAGAAGGACAAGGTTCTATTCGGATCGGTCCCCAACGCGGTTCTAATAACCGCGCAGATAAAGACCGGCGAGGGCGTACCCTTTTTCGATATCGGATGGAAGCCGGAGGTCGAGAAGACCCAGCTGTATCTCGGTATTGATGACGGGGGTGCCCAGAGAGACGAGGCGATCTCCTTCGTGGAGTCTGTCGCTCGCATGTTGTCTGGACTGACGACGAAGGATGGCGATCCGCTTGGGTGGGCCGTGGGTGAGCCTTCGGTTTTCGACGACGAGCCGTCACCCAGATACCATTTCCACTCGACAGCGGCGTCGATGTTCGGGGCCGTCTTCTACCGATACGGCTGTGTCCCCGCGACGTGCAAGAATTGCGGCAACGGCATTTTGGTGAAAACCAGGGGGAAGAGGCGCGAGTTCTGTTCCCCGTCGTGCAGGACGCAGTATTCGAACCGGAAGGCGGGGCTCTAGATGAATCCGTTTGTCATCGCAGGCGCGGTGTGGGTGGCGGTCGCAGCCGTGACCTTGCTGTATCAAGTGGTTCGCAGGAAGCTCGGGGATCGGGGCTCGATGGTCGAGGCGTCTTGGCTCGACTTGGCTATGTCGTCGATCGGATTTGGCTTGCTGTTCGCAGCCCTCGCGTTTGCCGTCGCCGGCATCGTAACTATCTTTCGCTGATGGGGGCGCGATAGCATGGCGACTGTGCCTCGCAATAAGGGGAGTTACACTCCCAGGGCGGGTGGCAGCTCCTGGCAGGTAAAGTATCCGCTCGGCTGGAATGAGCGCAAAAAGCGTTACGACGAGTACCGCGAAGAGGTCGCTTCGGAGGCCGAGGCCATTGCGCTGATCAAGGCCATCAACGACTACGTTTATCACGGGGGCCTTCCACAAGACGTACCCGAGTGGAGGCGCAGGGCCAAGGGGCGTTCCGAGGGTGATGTCCTCACGCTCGACAAATATGCCAAGTCCTATATCTCGAAGAGGAGGAAACGTAAGAAGATCCAGCAGAGGACCGTGGACAGCTATCTTGAAGCGTGGGCGAGGTTGCGCCCCTATCTCGGAGACTTGCCGTTAAGGAGGGTAACCCCCTTCGCGATCGACGAGGCGTATGCATGTATGGGGAGCTCGGGCGATGACAACCTCGCCGGTCGGGTTTACTCCGGAACGACAATCGAGAAGAGCCATGCGTTCCTGAGGCAGCTGCTCAAGGAGGCCGTCGAAAGGGGCTATATCGACAGGAACCCCTGCGATTTGGTCGATTCGCCCAAGAGGGATACGGAGGAGAAGGTCGCCCTGACGGTTTTCCAGGCTCAGTCCCTGTTCAACTACATCACGAATCGACCCCTGGAGGCGCACGCTATAGGGGTCCTGTTGGCGCTGAACTGCGGTCTCAGGCTTTCCGAAATGCTTGCGCTGACTTGGCGAGACTACGAGGGCGGGGTTTTGTCGATAACCAAGGCACTGGACAAGGAGAAGCAGACGTGCAAGAAGCCCAAGAACGAGGAGAGCAGAAGGGTTCCCGTACCGATGCCGCTTATACCGGTCCTCGATGAGTGGAGGGGCGTGCAGCAGCGGATTTACGCGGATGATTTGGGGCTTCGGTGGAGCGAAGAGGCCCCCATCGTGAACAGCAGGAATGCGAAGCATGTCCTGCAAAGATCCTTTACTCGCTGGTTTGACTCGGCGAGGCTCGAATACCCGATACCCGATGATTTCAAGTTTCACGGGCTCAGGCACACGTACGTGACCCTTCTAAGCCGAGATTGCGGCGTAGATCGGCGGACTGCAAAGAGCATGAGCGGCCACAAGAACGATCAGGCTTTCGATATCTATACCCATACAAACGATGAATGGACGCGGAAGGCCGCCAACGAGCTCGGCGATATTTTGCAGCCCAACGACGGTGCCAGAAAATGCTACAACTGCGCCTATTGGGGCGTATCTCCCCTAGACGCCGATCGTGGTGCCTGCTGGAACAACCCCGCCGGGCTAATCGAAGCAAAAGCGGGCGACTCGTGTGGCAAGGGGCTGTTCATCGCCAAAACTGCGAAAGCGTGACGGCGTCGGGCGTATCTTTCCAACACCGTCACTCTCGTCATTAGCGTCATGTGCTCGCCGTTTGGAGGACGGAGCCAACCTTTGGGCTTTGTTGCTCAACATCTGGACAAGGCGTAGGGGTAGGATGAGCGCAGCTACCTGGTACGGTGATATGGGAGGTCAGCATGAAAACTTGCACATGGTGCGGCAAGGAATACGACGAGGACGAGGCCGATCTGATTTTCGACGATTGCCGCCTGAGCTACTGGAACCTCAGGATTCCCCTGTGCGGACAATGCGCGAATGAGGCTGTCGATAATGCGGTCGACGGCGTGTTCGTGGAATGCTGCGAAAAGTGCGGAACGGAGTTCGACCCGTTTCTTGACAGCTCGAAATACGACTCCGCCTTCTCCGAATGCAACGGAGTTTCCTTTATGGACTCTTGGGATTTTGCCGGCCAGGTTCTGTGCGCCGATTGCGCGATAGAGGCTATGGAGCACTTGCCGCGCGCTTGATTGGGGTAGCAATAATCGCGTCCAATTAGGCGGCGATGGCGTGAGCAAAAACTGCTCAGAATTATGGCCAGAGCAGAAATTGAGCAGATGATTTTACCCGATGACGGGCGTTAAATATAGCCATTTACCTGCAAGGATGCGAAATACGCTCTAATAAGAAGGAGCCGCCCCGCCCTCATAACCCGGAGGTCG
>CALHJX010000135.1:0-4911 GCA_938033385.1 uncultured Collinsella sp.
ATGCTCGGACAGCGGCAGTTGACGCTCGGCGACAAAGCCGCTGCGTGCAAAATCGTACGACGCCGAACGCGAACTCGTGATGTCGCTCAGATACACAACCGTTGCCACAACAAGGTCGAGCAGACGCACCGAAACCTCGTCGAAGGCCTCGGGCGCATGGAGGAACGTGAGCTTCTTGCCGTACGAGAACGTGCCGCCGCGCACATAGGCGGCGGCCATGCCGTCGATGTCCTTGACCACGTAGGACACCGAGCCGCAGCGGATGCGAAGCTCGAGCGCCCAGCTAAAGCGGTCGGCAAACAGCGGATTGTAGTACGGCACCAGCGAAGGCTCCAATACCGCCTTGGGAGCATCGGGGTCGACAGTGCCGGCGAGCTTGCGGCGCATGCCCGCCAACTCATCCATGCGCGCGTCCGAAAGATCGGAGAGCGCCTTCATGAGGCTCGGGCTCGTGGGAACTGGCGCCGGGAAGGGAAAGTTAGGGTTGACCGCTGGTGCGGCGGACGCGGGACGCGCGGCTTGCTTGGGCGCCGCCGTAAACGTGCGGACCGGCGTGCGCAGGCCCTCGACGGGCTCGGCGCCGCTTGCGTCCAGATACGCAAGCGCTGTGGCGATGGCGTGCTTGCACATACCGGGGTAGCGATAGGCAGCGGGGCAATCGCAGTCGTAGTCGATCACCTCGTGCTCGTCCATGTCGAGCGCCACGTGCGTCTTGTACAGGTCGCCGCGCGAACCGCGCACCGAGCCCTCAACCGTCACGTTTTTGGAGAAGCGCGAGCCGCTGTCCTCAATCGACAGCACGGCGCCGTTGAGCATGAGCGAGCGGCCCTTCATAAAGGTGCCGCTCAGCGCCGCCTCTTTCCGGAGCGCCTGCACAAACGTCCCCTGTGCCATCACTTCCTCCAATCTCGCACGGACCAGCAAGGTCGCCCTTAGATCACCGTCACTCTGCCTTGGTTACCCACGATGGCCTTGGCCTCGGCTAGCAGCGGAATCGAGCGCGCGTTGACCTTAGCAGGTACCTCGGCACGCAGCACGCGCCCGTCCACCTGCTCGATAAAGATCTCCACACGGTCGCCGCCCGGGTTGGTGGTGAACACCGTGGCAAGACGCGCCATATTGCCCTGGCTAAAGCGGCTGTTGGGCACCATGACCTCAAACACCTTGGGCTTGTTGTTCTCCTCGTTGAGCTCCAGCGGCACAATCTCCTGCGCGATGATCTGGTCGCCGCGGTCCGAGCGCTCGAGCTTGCCCTTAATGCGCACAAACGCATCGGACAGCTGTGCACCGGTCTCGGGATCGACCTCGCCGTACAGGTACCCCTCGGCCTCCTTGTAAGTCTTGGGGAACACGACGACGGTGGCCTCGCCTTCCATGTCCTCGAGCTGCACGATGCCCATGGGGTCACCGTTTTTGGTCACGCGCTTGGACACACTCGAGACCATACCGGCCCACCACAGCGCCTTACCCTCGGGAATCTCCTGGTTGATGGTGCCGCCCGTAGGATTCTGAACTTCGTAGCCGGTGTCGATCTGCGAGAACGAAAAGTCGCGCGCCTTGGCTAGCGCATACTCAAACGGGCGCAGCGGATGGTCCGAGACATAGATGCCCAGAACCTCTTTCTCCTGGCTCAGCTTAAGGTGGCGGTCCCACTCCTGGCCATCCGGATCGGGCACGCTGACCTCAAAGCCCGAGCCCTCAACGTCGCCAAACATATCGAAGAACGACGTCTGGCCGCTTGCGCGATCCTTCTGGCGCTTCACGGCGGCATCGATGATGTTCTCGGGGTTGTTCTTGTCCACAAAGTGCATCATCTGGCGGCGCGGATAGCCCGTGGAGTCGAAGGCGCCTGCCTTGATCAGCGATTCAATCACGCGACGGTTGGCCTGGCTCGAGTCCACGCGCTCGACAAAGTCATGCAACGTCTTAAACGGGCCGCCCGCCTCGCGCTCGGCGATAATCGCCTGTGCCACGCCGGTGCCCACGCCGCGGATGCCGGCCAGACCAAAGCGCACGCCCTCCTTGGTAGCCGTGAACTCGGTACCGGACTCGTTGACATCTGGCGAAAGCACGGGGATACCGTCGTGACGGCATGCCGAGACGTAGTGCACGATCTTGTCGGTCTTGCCCGTGTAGGACGTCAGAACGGCCGCCATGTACTCGTGCGGATAGTGCGCTTTGAGCCATGCCGTCTGCATAACCAGAATGGCGTAGCCGGCGGAGTGCGACTTGTTGAAGGCGTAGGATGCGAACTCGAGAACATCGTCCCAAATCTTCTGGGCAACCTCGCGCGTGTAGTTGTTCTTGATAGCGCCGTTCATCCAGTGGTCGTAGGTGGTCTCGTCCGAGCCATCCTCCCAGTGGAGCACCGTCGACGTGAGCAGCTTGATCTTCTTCTTAGCCACGGGCTTACGGATACGCGAGTCCGATTCGCCCTTGGAGAAGCCGCACATCTCGACGGAGATGAGCATAACCTGCTCCTGGTAGACCATGGTGCCGTAGGTTTCGCCCAGGATGTCGTCCAGACGGTCGTCGTAGGAGACGGCCGGCTCCTTGCCGTTCATACGGTTGATGTAGGACGAAACCATGCCGGCGCCCAGCGGGCCCGGGCGGTACAGGGCGATCAATGCTACGACGTGCTTGTACTCGGTGGGCTTCATGTTCTTGATCGTGGCCGTCATGCCGGCGGACTCGACCTGGAAGACGCCGGCGGTGTGGCCGGAGCCCATGAGCTTAAAGATCTCGGGATCGTCAAAGGGAATCTCTTCCTCTTTGATGTCGATACCGAAGTTCTTTTTGATGTTGGCCTTGGCCTTAGAGATAACCGTCAGCGTGCGCAGGCCCAGGAAGTCCATCTTGAGCAGGCCCATGTCGGCAACGGTATGGCCCTCGTACTGGGTAATCTCGACGCCGCCCTTGGTATCGAGCTTGGTGGGCACGTGCTCGTTGACGGGGTCACGGCAGATCAGAACGGCGCACGCGTGCACGCCCTCGCCACGGGTGAGGCCCTCGATCGAGAGCGCCGTGTCGATGATGCGGCGGGCGTCGTCGTCCTTTTTATAGGCCTCGGCAAAGTCGGGGTTAAACAGATCCTCTTTGCCGGGTTGCTTTTCGAGCACCTGCTTGAGCTTGACCTTGGGGTCGCTCGAGACCATCTTGGACAGGCGCTGGCCCATGTAGACCGGGTAGTCCAAGACGCGCGCGGCGTCGTTGATGGCCTGCTTGGCCTTGATGGTCGAGTAGGTGATGACGTGGGTGACCTTCTCGGGGCCGTAGAGCTGGCGAACGTGCTCCACGACCTCGAGGCGCCGCTCGTCGTCGAAGTCCATATCGATATCGGGCATCTCGGTACGCTGCGGAGACAGGAACCTCTCGAACATCAGGCCGTTTTCGAGCGGGTCGAACGCGGTGATGTTCATGGCATAGGCGACGATAGCGCCGGCTGCCGAGCCACGGCCGGGACCGACGCCGATGCCGTTATCCTTGGCCCATTGCACATACTCGGCAACGATCAAGAAGTAGGCGGCAAAACCCTTGTCGCAAATGACCTTGTATTCGTACTCAAAGCGCTCTTTGATGTTGACGCCGCCGATCTCGCGCGTGGCCCAGTCGTCACCGTAGTGCTGGCGCAGGCCCTTCTCGCACTCGCGGCGGAACTGGCTCTCGTGCGTCTCGCCGGGGTCGAGCAACGGAAAGCGCGGCAGGATGATGGAGTCCCAGTCCAGCTCAACGTAGCACTTGTCGGCGATCTCGAGCGTGTTGTCGCAGGCCTCGGGGCAATACGGGAACATCGCCCGCATCTCCTCCTCGGTCTTCATGTAAAACTCCGAGCCGGTCATGCGCATGCGGTTGGGGTCGTCGACCTTGGCGTTCATGCCAATGCACATGATGACGTCCTGCACGGGCGCATCCTCGCGGCGCAGGTAGTGGAAGTCGTTGGTAGCGATAACCTTGACGCCCACCTGCTTGGCGATATCGATGAGCGTGCGGTCCATCTGCTCGTCAGTCAGGCCGTTGTCGGTGGTGATACCGTGTTCCTGGATTTCGATGTAGAAGTCGCCGGGCTCGAAGGTATCACGGAAGGTCTCGGCCCACTTGATGGCGCCTTCCATGTCGCCGCGGTCGATGTATTTGGGGATAATGCCCGCAATACAGGCGCTCGTGCAGATCATGCCCTTGGCATGGCGGCGCAGGTTGTCGAGCGTCACGCGCGGCTTGTAGTAAAAGCCCTGCACGGCGGCCTCGGAGACCGTCTGCATCAGGTTGACGTAGCCCTCCTGGTCTTTGGCCAGGAGGATCATGTGGTAGAGCTCGGGCTTGTGGTCGCGGGCGAGCGTCTCGTCCGGCGTAAAGTCGACCTCGCAGCCAAAGATGGGCTTGATGACCAGAGGCGGCTTGAGCTCGTCGATGTTGCCCTTCTCGTCCCACATGGCCATGTCCTTCACATACTGGGCATGCTCGCGCGGGCTGGACTCGGGGTCGGGCTCCACCAGCTCGTCACGGCGGTCCTTTTCCAAGAAGGCCTTGTCGTGGCTCCAGGTTTTGTACTCGGGAGTGTTGTGGTTGACGGCGTCGCAGGCCAGCGCCAGGTCGGGCACGCCATACATGTAGCCGTGGTCGGTAATGGCCACGGCAGGCATGCCCAGCTCAACAGCGCGGTTGACCATATCCTGGATACGGGTTGCGCCGTCGAGCATGGAAAAAACAGTGTGATTGTGCAGATGGACGAATGCCATGTGATGAGCTCCGATGCGGGTTCGTGTTCTGACTGAACGATTTTACCGCACGGCGCGGACGGCACCCGAACCTAGCCAAACCAACACGGGCAGTCAATTTTGGACGGGGCTATTTTAGCTACCCTTGCCCTCATCTACCCGATGATTGTTCTGGGACGGGGATTAAAAAATTATT
>CALHJX010000136.1:0-1560 GCA_938033385.1 uncultured Collinsella sp.
CGATGGGCAGCCAGTAAGTCACGCCGTACTGGGCGAGCTGGCCCAGGTCGATGGCGGTGTACATCTGGTGGATACCGGTAACGACCGTGGGGGCATAGAACAGGCCAACGATAAAGGAACCGATTCCGAAGGGCAGGGTCAGCAGGGCCTGGATCAGACCGAGGATGGCATTCTCGGCCCACACGAAGATGGGGCCAACGGCAACAAGCGTCACGAGCACGGTCACGAACACCGAGACGAGCGGGGTCACAAAGAGGTCGAACATCTCGGGAACGATCTTGTGCAGGCGCTTCTCGAGGAAGGCCAAAATTGCGCAGGCGATGACGATGGGGATCACATGGCCCTGATAGCCGACCCACTCAAAGCTGTACACGCCGGGGATGACGGTGACCATGGTCTGCACGCCCTCGGAGGCAACCGTGTAGGCGCTCTGCAGCGAGGAGTTGATAAACGCACCACCGACGACGGCGCCCAGATACGGGTTGGCGCCAAAGGCCTTAGCCGCGGAGTAACCGATTAGGATCTGCAGAATGCCAAAGGACGTTCCCGAGACCAGATCGGCAATCTTGTACCTTTTTGTGCAACAAAAAAAGCCGCTCAACCAGCGGCTTTTCTTATTTTGGTAAGAAAAAAGGCGACCGCCCTTTGTGGACGGTCGCCTTTATTAATTGTTGTGAAGTTTGCCTTAGGCGCGGGTCTTGATCTCCTCGAGCACCTTGGCAACAAACTCGTCAACGCTCATCTGAACGGTCTCGTTGGAGCGATCGCGGACGGAGATGTTGCCGGCCTCGATCTCCTTCTCGCCCAAGATGAGCATATAGGGCACGCGGTCGATGCTGCGGGCCTCGCGGATCTTGTAGCCGATCTTCTCGTCGCGGTCGTCGCAGACCACGCGAATGCCGGCCTCCTCCAGCTTGGCGCACACCTCGTGGGCGTAGTCGCGGCTCTTCTCGGAGACGGGAAGCGCCTTGACCTGCACGGGAGCCAGCCAGGTGGGGAACTTGCCCGCAAAGTGCTCGATCAGAATACCGATGAAGCGCTCGATGGAGCCAAAGCATACGCGGTGCAGCATGATGGGGCGCTTCTTGGTGCCGTCAGCGTCCACGTACTCCAGATCAAAGTTGAGCGGCATCTGGAAGTCGAGCTGCACGGTACCACACTGCCAGGTGCGGCCGAGCGAGTCCTCCAGGTGGAAGTCAATCTTGGGGCCGTAGAAGGCGCCGTCGCCCTCGTTGACCTCGTAGTCCATGCCCAGTTTCTCCAGAGCGGTGCGCAGGCCCTCCTCGGCGCGAGCCCAGTCCTCGTCCGAACCCATGGAGTCCTCGGGGCGGGTGGAAAGCTCAACGTGGTACTTAAAGCCAAACTTCTGGTACACGGAGTCGATGAGGTTGACCACGCCCACGATCTCGTCGGTCAGCTGGTCGGGACGCACAAACAGGTGGGCGTCGTCCTGGTTAAAGCAGCGCACGCGGAACAGGCCGTGCAGGGCGCCGCGCAGCTCGTGGCGGTGCACCAGGCCAATCTCGCCGGCGCGGATGGGCAGCTCGCGGTAGGAGTGCG
>CALHJX010000137.1:0-7104 GCA_938033385.1 uncultured Collinsella sp.
AGCGGAGGTGCCACCCGGCCGCGGAGCCGTGGCCATACGCCGGCGCACGCCGTGTCGCGGCAGCAAAAAGGCCCGTTGCCGGCGGGCCCGAAGGAAAGGAGTTGTTTTTTCAGGTGCGCCGGAAACACCGGGCACGAACCGAGTGCCGTTTATCCGACCGGATTCTTGATCTCCATCGAGTCGAAGGCCCAGACCCACCAGCGGACCGTATCCGCCAGGTTTCGCCCAACCGACCTTTCGAGATACATGGCAGTCTTCCACCGGCCGAACCTCACCGTGTACGACTGGCTGCTGCTTCCGTTCAGCACCGGACCGGGAGGTGCGACCTCAAGGATCTCGTCGACGAGGAACTTCCTGCCGTCGGGCCAGAGGACCGCGAACGGGCGAACCTCGCCCGAACTCGATGTCCTCACCATGACGTCGACGTACTGCTTGTGGGCGCGACGGCTGTGATCGGGCCCAACCGACCGGGCGGTACACTCGCCGGTGAAGACGTCCCTCATATGGCCGTCGCCGCCATGCCGGAACCCTTGGCAACGAACCATCTGCCGTTTTCCCACCAGACCGTCTTTCGCTGCTTGGCGATACAGACGTCTATCTCGACGCAAAGGTTGCCGAATATCGCGCGGCCGTACTCTCGGCGGGTATAAATGCTCTCCACCGTCCACGATCGCCCGTCGGCCCAATGGATAACCCAGGGGTCGGCCGGTCCATGGTTGGGGTCGACGGTACCCTTGGCATCGACGTCAACGTAGATTCGCCGCTCCTCGACCGGTATTCCGCATGTGCCCGCCAGGCTGTGCTTATGGAACAAGGCCGCTCCTCCCCATTAGTACGAACATTTGTTCCATTATGACATACTGAAGGGACACTCTAATGATGGGAGACACACCATGACCGATGAAGAACAGGGACAGTTCTACGATGTCGTATACGAGATGCGCGGGCTCGCCGCGACACTCCTCGCGGCATCCCGCGGCGACCTCCAGGATTCGGAGATGATCGTCGAGTACGCCGCGACCCAAATCAGTCGCCTTGCCGATGGCCTGGCGTCCTGTATCACGGAGAAAGCGGGCAGCGGTCCAGCGGCGCGCCGTGACGAACCGGCCGATTAGGCCCGCATCGGCACGGACCTCCCGTCAGCAACCCGTCAGTCGTCGCTCTTCCTGAGGTTGCAGTCACGGCAGAGCATCTGGCAGTTCTCGGCTGTCGTCGGCCCGCCTTTTGCCCATGGCTTTATATGGTCCGCGTGCATCTCGGAAAGCTCGAAGTGTTCGCCGCAGTACGGGCAGACACCGCCCTGGCGCTCGTAGGCGGCGCGCTTCATGCGGTCGTCGAACGCGCGGATTGACAGGCAGCGCTCCTGGCCCGTGAGCAGATACTCGTAGACGCCGCTTTTCTTGGTCACGTCCTCGTCGGCCATGAGGCGCGAGACGTCGGCCTCAAGGGCCTTCGGATCAAGGTCGGTTCTATCCTTGTGCTCGTTGTAGAACAGGCCCCACGGAAGGCCCTTCATCTCTTTCCGGTACTTCGGGAATATGGCCTGGACCCAGTCGATAACCGAGCGGAAATAGTTCCAGAGCGACACGGCGCTCGGGTCGTGCTGATGCTTTGCCATATAGGCCTCGATGGTCTCGCTACTGGCGGCAGCGGCCCAAGAGATGGCCGTCTCAAGGTACTCCTGCCTGATTGACGTGCCCTTGAGATAGTCGCCCGCAAGGGTCGATGCGACGCATCCGGTCTTCGAGAAGTAACGCTTGGCATCTGAGGTCCAGGAGCCGGCGTATACGGCATTGCGAAGCTCCTGGTCAGTCAGCTGCTCGCCCGCGATGTTGATAATGCGGAACCAGTCGAGCTTCTCAGAGTCCGTGCCGTCGCAAACGTAAACGAATAGCCGATAATCGAGTATTTTTCTCTTCTGGTCCTCGGGCAGATTGTAGAAGTACTTGTCATCGACCGAGAAAGAACCGTCAACGTACTCGCACAGTGAGATGGTGCGCTGCTGGCCGTCCAGGACCTCGTAGGAGTCCTCGCCCGTCTTGCACCAATAGATGACGTTGAGAGGCAGGCCCTTCATGACGGTGCGTATCACCTCGTCGCGTTGCTTGTCCTTGTAGACAAACTCACGCTGGTACTTCGGGCGAATGTCAAGACGCTCGCCGTAACCGACAACGCCCTCCTCAGCGTCGTTGAAGTACCCATCGCAAACCTCGCCGACAGTAACCTTTCGCTCCTCGATGCGCATGGCTAGGCCTCCTTCTTTGCGAAATCATCTGGATGAGCCTCAATCCATTCATCCGTATAACGGATAAAGATTCGCCCATATGTGATTTTCGGCACGCCGTTCTCGAGAATGTACGTGTTCTGAACGCGCCAAGTTCGGTTCATCGCCTTGTACTTCTGTTGGAGTTCAGGCGCTGGCGGCGTATAGAAAGAGCATTCGTTCTCGGCCCACTCAAGGTCTCCGCGTCGTCCGAGTATTTCGAATTGTTCGGGGCAATAGCTATTCATGAAAGTAATCGGAACGCCCATGATCCCCTTGTAATCGCAAGGGATGTCAGCCATTCTCCCAACTTCAATAGCATCGTAATTATCGTATTTCGGATAAAGTTCGGGCTTATACCTCTTAACAAGAAGCATTTCCTCGTGTCGGAGCTTTAGATCGAGGTTTGTATACCAACAGCAATTTCGGAATTTGACGCGTCTTGTCTCTGGATCAAAAACGCCTTTCGCATACTGCGACGTATCGGCACCTTCAGGGACATAGAAATAAGCGTTTCCGGCTTGAAACGGCGCTCCGAGCCACATTTTATTTTCCTGCATGAGCAGAAAAATATCTTTGTAGGTAATGGCGTTTTGATTGCCAATGATGATGAAATCTTTCTTGTGCTCCATCAACGTTGTCACATACTCGCGGAACAAAGAAAACGGTGGATTAGTCGCAACGATATCGGCTTCATCAAGCAACGACAGGCATTCGGCGGAACGAAAATCACCATCCCCATCAAGCTCGGTCAACTCGTTCTCATGCGATTTGAAAAGCTCGGCAACGTCGAACATATCCACGCCGCCGTCGCCCGTCTTGTCATAGACGCTTGTCACAACTGCTTTATAAGGCTTGTTTCTTGTTTCAGCGGAATCACCAAGAACATCGAATAGAGACAGCTGCTTCCCAGCAATTGGAGAACCCGAGTAACAGGTGGCAATGACTTTTTTAAGGCCGAGACGATTGAAGTTGAGCACGAAAAACTTGAAGAAGTTCGACTCGAACGGATCATCGCAGTTGCAGAGAATCGTCTTGTCTTTGAAATGCCTACGGTAATGCCGCATCTCCTTTTCGATATCGCTCAGCTGCGTATAGAACTCGTCCCGCTTTGCGTTCTTTGCAGCGCCAAGGTTCGCGCTCTTTGCCATCATTGCCCCTTAATGTATATACACTCTATATAGGATATATATAGAGTGTATATACTTTCTATATAACTAATCTCGCTTCATCCGCAACTCGAGGCCCTCGACGATAAGGCGCGAGACGGTCGTGTTGTGCTCGACGGCGTAGGCCGAGATCTCGGCTTTCTGCTCGTCAGTGACCCAAAAGGTGATGCACTTGTCCTTCTTGCGCGAGTTGGTCGAGTCACCCTTGTGCTGGAGGTCCTGATTGCCCATGAGGGTCCTGCTCGCCGTCTCCGCCACGGTGGCGGTGCGGCGCTGCGGTCGCTTAGTTGGCACCGTAGGCCTCCTTGTCTTCCTTGATGCTCTGCTTAATCTGCTCGTAGACTTTCTCGTATCCGTACAGGTCATCGCCGAAGGAATTGCCGAAGAAGTTCTTCAAGCCCTCGCGGCTAGGAATCTGGTAGTCGAAATAGCTGGTGTCGCGGTCCGCAAGCTCACCGAGGGACTGCTTGAGACTGAGGGTGCCGGGGAGCACGCGGGTGAGCAGGATTGCGAATAGGAAGCCCCTCGCTCCGAGGGTGTCCGTCGTCTCGAACGTCTTCACCATGTCGGCTGGTCCGGTCGTGGTCGGGACGACGATGAGGTCGGAGCAGTCCGCTGCCTCGTCCATGACGCGCCCGTTCGGCGGGCAGTCAATGAAGAGCCACTTGTCCTCGGTTCCCTTGAGCCTGCGTCCAGACATGCGGACGGTCGCGACGTTGGCGGGCGTGACGGGGAAGGGCAGTGGGTCCCCGGCCTCCTCGGCCATCATAGCCCAGAGGCTCGCACTCGACTGCGGGTCGCAGTCGTACAGTTCGACGTCCTTGCCGTCGCGGACGGCGGCGGTGGCGAGAGCTATGGCCGTGGTCGTCTTGCCAACGCCGCCCTTCAGGTTGATTGTCGAGATGATCATCGGTTCCCCTTCGTTTTGTCTATATAGATAGTATATACACTCTATATAGAGTGTATATACATTTCCTTTACTGCGACAAGATCTTCGGCGGTCGGCTGACGTCCCTCAGCCCTAATCTCTTGCAGACGTGCGAAGGCGGCAGGGATCTCACTCCTCGCCCATTCAATCGATGACTGAACACCGCTCGCACGGGCAGTCATGAACTCATCGAACCTGCCCAAGACCCTAGCCGCGGTCATGGCGTCGAAGTAGTCGTCAGTCTCAGAGTTCCACGCGCGGAAACGCTCATCAAGACCGAGCTTTGCCCTATCAAGCTCGGTCTTATTTCTGCTTGCGATCTTCTCGACGGCAGCGGCATCGGATAGGCCGAAAAACGCCGCCGTCTGGCCGAACGGCTCCCATGGGTGTGAGGCGATGTGGCGAACGACCATTGCCTCAAACGCGCCGCTGTCCTCAGCGTACCGCCTCTTGAATTGCTCCGCCTGCTCCTCGATGACTTTGTGCCGAGCCGGTCGCGGCGTGGGTCGAGATGTTTCATCCTTGCGCGTCGCCGCGGCATACTCGGCTTCCCAGCCAGGCTTAAGCCACTTGTACACAGTCGGCCTAGAGACCTCGGCCTTGCGGGCGAGGGCGGCGATGCTCAGGCCGGGATTCTCGGCTGCAGCTCGCCATACTTGCATGGCCTTCTTCGGTGCGCCGTCCTTGTTCCACCAGGTGGTGCCATTCATCTCCTGCTTGAGATCACGTTCGTACCTGGCCTTCTTGAGCGACAAGTCCTTCGGAAGCCGTTTCTCCGGCGGGTTGCTCCCATGTCCCATCTTCTCGCCGTACTCGACAGCCGCCTTGCGCTCGCAGAAATCCTGGGTGTACCGCCTCGCCCTCCCCGATGCCAAACCGCCCTCGTAGGCCTCAAGGGCCGCTGCGACGTCGTTAGCAGTAAACCTGTTGTCAGGCTCGACTGATAGGGCATCAAACCGCTCGAGAAGACCGTAAGCGTCGTCCTCAAGCTCATCTTGGGGCACGCCGCACTTGTTCGCCATGACGGCCAGGTAGAAGATGCACCAGTAGCGGTGACTCACCGAAACATGCTCCCTGATGACGCTCAGCACGCGGTCATAGGCCGCGCGACCATACAGCCATCCGCCCAAAGGCTCGTCGTTGACGACATGTTTCTCGTACCACTCCGGCCACCTCTCCTTAGCCTCGGCTATCGGGGTCGTCTTTCGGACCTCCTTCGTGAGGGCGCTGAGCGCGTCGAGACCATCCATCTCCTCCTTGTCCCTCAGCCTCGGGATAAAGGAGAGCAAGTAAGGGATGGTGGCGGGCGGCGTCTCGTCGTGCGAGAAACATTCGACAGCGTAGGGTTGTTTGTACTTGGGGTTACCAATATCGCCGTTGAGCTTCGTCGCGGTGCCGACCATGCGGAACCCCTGGAATATGCCTTGGCTCTGCTTCTTGTCAGGGTCGCTGTCACTCGTGTTGGCGTTCCAGACCCTATCGGTCAGTTCGCGCTTCAAAACCTGTAGCCCGGTGACGTACCGGGTCATGAGTGGCACAGGACGATCGAGCTTGTACACGACATGAAGCCCGGTTCCCGAGCTGACGAGATAGTTTGCATAGGGAATGACACCGCGCTCCATCTCGTGCAGCAGGTTCACCAGCTGCCTAGTCCCGACGTAATCGAGGTCGATCATAATTGCGTGCAGAAAACGAGCATTCTTACTGTTACGACTCTTGCCGTAGTAACTGACCGGGGCGAGAAACATGAAAGTGTTCTGTGAGATGGACACGTCTCTCAGGTGCTCAAGCTCGTCGAGATCGTCGTGGACCGTATAGCGATGCATGACGCGCTTAACGAGCTTATTGCCCTTCACGTCGGTGCCATGGTCAATCTCCTTACCCGTGTCTTCCAGGACGATGAGATTGGGCTTACCGTCTGAATCAGCGCCCTTCTTCTGCAAGCTACCCTCTGGAAAGAGTGAGCGATAGAACGAGTCCGCATCACACCAATACCACCCCGGAGTGTTGAACAACATTTCGTTACGTTGCTGATTCTTGTGACGCTCATCCTCGTACCAGTAGCCGTCGTGTTTGCTCTGGGCCTTGTGACGCGAGACTGGCATAAAAACTCTCCTCTGGCTTGCATGAAACAGATGAAAAGAAACGGGGTGAGGTAAAGACCTTAGGAGCCACCCCGAGGGGAATGCCTATGGCATTACAGGACGTATGTTAAGGGTAAAGTTATTTTACACTGCTCTAAGCGAAAAGTATCTATATAGAATGTATATACATTCTATATAGATACTTCGGAGGTTTCTCCTTAGATGTCGGATGCCCTCGCTCGCGCTTCCTCATCTTGAGCATCGATCACATATCGTTACCGTTCCCGTCGTCCATGGCGCGCTCGGCCATGCGGTACATGGCCATGCCGACGCCCAGGGCATGTTGGATACCGGCGATGCTGAACCCGCGACCGAGACGATGCCCGCGGATCGCGGAGACCCTTATGCGGTTGCCGCGGCCGTCTCTGCGGTCGTAGGTCGAACGATACTCGAAGACCACGTCCCTAGCCTTCGCCTGCCCGTCTCGGCTCATTCGCATATGAACCCCTCTCTTCTCGAGCGCCTCGTTGAGCGCGCGCATCTTGTTGGGGGCTCCCGAGGCGGCGACCTCGCGGACGCTCTCGCGTACGACGCGGCGAACATGGTCAAGATCCGTCTCGAACCGCGGCGACGACGCGCGGCCGGCCTCGCGGGCCCTCC
>CALHJX010000138.1:0-4280 GCA_938033385.1 uncultured Collinsella sp.
CGCGATTGGCGAAAATGCGTTGGCGAAAATGGTGAAAATTATATTGATGCTAACATCAGGGTCGAGCGGGGCTGCGGCTGCGAGCTCGACGAGACCTACTTCCCCGAGTCGTTCAAGGGCAACCACACGAAGGGGTCATTTACGATGCCACGTCACTCCCGACATCGTGGCAAGCAGGTGCACAGGCGCGGACTGTCGCGCGAGCAGATCTGCGTCATGACCGGCGTGAACGACTCGAACGAGACGTTTCTCCAGGTCTCGGGACGAGGCATCCTGTCGAGGAAACGCGCCATGGACGTGCTGAGGGACCGCATCGCGTCCGGCTCGGTCGTCGCGACGGACAAGGCGTCCGCCTATGTCGACGTCCTCGCGGAGCTCGAGGTCGACGCACACACGGCCTACGATTCCAAGGACCCTTCCGAGGGGACCATCAACCGGATCAACACCGTCCATTCGCTCCTCGATACCTTCATGAAGCCGTTTAAGGGCGTGTCGACGAAGCACCTCGGCACCTACCTCGCTTGGTTCAAGTGGTGCCGGACCTTCATGGCGACCGATTCCGGCACCGCCGAGCGCACGGTCGCGCGACAGCTCGCCAACGGCGTGTGCAGGAGCCGCATCCATGATATGTTCAACGTCCTGCCGCCCTAAATGGACTACTGGACCGAAGCCGCCGCATAGAGACAGTAGAATGGTCGCATCGCGATATACGAGGAAAGGTGCAGCCATGCCGTCGAATATACCGGCCACGACGATCCGGATCGACCCGGAGGCCAAAAAGGAGGCCACGGCCATCCTGGACGAGCTCGGCCTGTCCATGTCCACCGCCGTCAACGCGTTCCTCAGGGCGCCCGTCCGGAAGGGCGGGATGCCGTTCGAGATGAGGGTCAAGGCGCCGGTGCCCGACGGGAAGACGGCAAGATAGTCGGCAAATCGACTTGGGCGATGGGACCCTCACGATTGACCCGACAGATCTTGAGCACATCGCCCCCTTGCCGGATTCAAACCCGGCAAGGGGGCGATTATCTTGCAATTTCAAAAAGATGATTGGGGCAGAATGTCAATCATGGTCTAACAGAGCCAAATCAATCCAACAGTTTAGATAACGGTTAATGATTCGGGAACAGGGCGTTCGGCCGGATGGGACAAATAGATCTGGAAAGAACGAACCCCTTCGGGGCACACAAGTAGAGACAAACAATGGGGTCGCTTCGAGAAGCGATGCTTTCGAAGCGACCCCATTGTTTGCACAATTGAATTAGGCACTGAGACCAAGTTGAGTCAATCTTAGACTAACAGAGAGAAGCGCCGCCCAAGTCATGTACTATCCGCTCCAACTCGACAATGTAGGACTCAACCGAATCATCCGATGGCGAGACTTCTGCTCGAATAATGTGGTCCCATTTATACAGGAAATTTTCAACCTGTCGATCTGGGTCATTCTTCCACAGTGGAGCAAGTGCAATCAACGCCGCATCAAAAGGATTGAAGGAAAAATTATCAGCATCAATATAGCCACCCATACCGCCCCTGTCGCAGTCATATACACTTCTAACTATTCTCTCCAATTCAATAGCCTGATTATGATTCATAAAATCACCTCCCTTTCTACTCTTGATACCCCAAAATAGAGAGGAAAAGAGTTTCGATAACATTTATCCGGTTGAAAATCATACACAATCGCTAAACATCGGTTGATTTCCGATCTCAGCCGATCACATTAAACCGATAGGCCGTTCCGGCAGTTATCCGGACGCCCCCGCGGACCCCGTGGGCCCCGGGGGCGGCGTTTTCCCAGTTGGAGGAACGGTGGAGATGTGTTTCGATGGGTTCGGTGGCCATGCTTCGCCCTCCGCCTGACACCGCTTCCCAGACCCAGTCGGACGTTCGGTCCGCCTATTCCGTTTTACCTTAAGGATAGACCAGCGGGGTATCGCCCATCTCGGCGCGCGCAGGCTCTATGAGCCCCGGCGTCAGGTCGAGCATGTCGACGGGTGTTAATGATCACTAAAAAGAGGTCCGCGTGATCGCCGGCAATCGAGCACCGTGAGCACCGAAACTGAGCAGTTTGAGCAGAAGGGCCGTACCCCGGGAACCGGGAGCGCGGCCTTCGCCATACGGTTCCCCGGGCGGGAACTTTGGCGAGGCCGCCCGGGAAGGATGGGGAGATGACCGTGCCCCTGGACACTGTGAATGATATACGGTCGACGGAGGCGGCCGGGCGCCCGGGGTTCAAGATAGCCCGGGCACTTCACCTGAGCCGCAACACCGTGGCGAAGTACGCCGACATAGAGAACATGTCACCCGCCGCGACGATACCCCAAAGGAGGGCCAGGCCGACACTCGAGTAAATCTGAATCTACCCCATCCCCTCATCTATCGCCACGAGGAACTTAACCACTTCCCTAGTATGCACGCGAACTCCCGTCCGAACAATCGCATGACCCACCATAGTATCCGCGGCCCCCAAACAAGCAGCGAACTAGAACCGGACAGGAGAAAACAGTTCACACAATTTTAGAAAGAAGCTTGACAGCATTAGAATGCAAAACGGCCGAACCGCAGTTCTTCCAATTGGATAGAAAAAGATATTGTAGAAAAACCCAGTAAACGAACCAGGAAATACGGAAACAGAATCAGCGTTGTGAACAACAAAATGATGAGCCATTACCGTCCACATAAGGACAATGCGGAGTAATTCGATACGGGAATCTCGTATTTTTACCATAATGTCCTCAAGTAAAATCAAAACCTAGTAATACCTCGGCCTAGAACCGTTCGAGAATTTCCTCGGCATTCTCTCGCAGATAGATATCTAGGTCCGGCACGGCAAACTGCACGTAGCCCCTCTGTGGCGCCTGAATAACCTCTCTTTGTAGCAATTTGGCCCTAATTGAACTAATCTCATTGGTCTTTTTACCCATGCGCTTAGCAATCTCGGCTGATTTGGACTGTTGTTTATCCTCGCACATAGCCAAAAGGTATTTAATATCGTTGAGCCCCAGTCCAGAAATCGCGGGCTCGTGAACAACATCGTGAAAACGAGCTTCTGCCAGCGCAATGCCTTCGGCAACATCGCGCTCACTCACGATGGTACTTTTGGCACGATGCAAATTGGCGCGCTGCCAAATGGAGTAACCGACCAGTTGCACCAGATAGGCATAGCCCTTAGTGGCCTTAGCGGATCTCGACAACAGATCGTCCTCTATGGTCAAGCCGGTCGCAATAAAACTGTCGCCCATAGAAAGCGCCACCTCCACCTGGTTGATAGGCGCCAGATCTTCGGGGAGGGCACGACGCAAGAACGTAAGCGCCTTGCCGTTAATAAGATCCATAACACCAGCGGGTAAACCGGCAAAGGCAAGTGCGATATCTACTTTTTCCCCTATCAAAAGCTGAACCGTAGACGCAATGGCACGCATATCATCAATCGGGGCGTCCTGAACTTCATCGATGGCAATAAAAAGACCCTTGGATGACTTCGCTGCCGAACTTAACAACTTTCTAAGGCTCGACTCTTTGGGTGCAACATCGACTTTCGCAGAAACAAAGCCGGCGTTTACGCCGACTGAAGCATTGGCCGCAAAGAAAGAATCAGCAACCTGATCCCTCAAGTCCAGCAATAGGTTAGGGCCAGCAGAAACAATAGCGGTCTTCCATCCAAGTTCTCGCGCACGATCCCTAAGATCGCAGAGCAAAACAGTTTTTCCGGAGCCCCTCGGTCCAGCAATGCGCATGAGCCTCGCAGGTGCACCAATTCCCGCATTCAAACTCTCGGTAAACTCAAGAGCGATATCATCGCGACCAATTATGCGCGGAGGCTCAGCGCCGGCAGTGGGACGAAACGGATTATGGAATGCTGTGGCGCTCACTTGTTTGCCTTTCTAGGGAATCGATTAATGGTCAATCTTAGCTTTAAAAGTTTATCGTAGACTATATCGAATTATATCCAGTTGTATAAGTCTGTATAAACGTATCGCGGAAGTATCGAGCTATCGTGATGCATTGCAGCAAATCGCCTAGACGCTGCTTTCTTCTCAGCTGATATCGAAAGTAAGTTGAGGACTTCCTAAAATCCATTTTCTAAAGCGAGAAGTGCTCGCTCTCAGCGGATAAGTTCGGCCCCAACCACGGATCGCCCGTCAAGAAGAACTCCGGCCAGCGCTGCATGAACAGTGCTTGCTCGCGCTTCCAGCGGCGCAGCTTTTCCTCGTTGGCTTCTTCCCTGCCGCGCGAGGTAAACTCGTAGTGGTACAGCTCGGCATAGGGCGTAAAGATGG
>CALHJX010000139.1:0-10051 GCA_938033385.1 uncultured Collinsella sp.
TGGAGAGCCTTGCGTCCGATGAAAAGATCGCGGCCATCATGCAGTATCTCTCCCAGCACCCGACGGAGTCTGTCTCCATCGACGATCTGGCCGCCCGGTTCTATATCAGCAAATATCACATGATGCGCCGCTTCCGCGCCGAGACGGGCTATACTGTCCACGCGTATCTGACCGGCAAGCGCCTCGCCCTCGCGCACCGTCGAAGAATCCGCACGCTCGCCCAAAATAAGCTTGAAGGCCGAGAGCAGCGCGGTCTTACCGGCGCCGGTTTCTCCAGTCAGAACCGTTAGGCCCGCGCTCGGAACCAACGTCGCCTCGCGAATGAGTGCAATGTTGGAAACCTGCAGCTCATCGATCATGACGCACTCCGTAGAATACGCGGCTCACCGAGTTGTAAAAACTCTCGGGGCCGTAGTCGAGCAGCAGCACATCGCCGGGGCCTCGGCGCACGGCCACGCTCTCGACCGTGCCGTCGCAGGTAATAAACTGTCCATCGATAGCGATCGCCGGAACGCTCGGGCGATCATCGGACATAAAGATTTCGACGACATCACTCGGCGAAGTCAAGAAGGCACGGGCCTGAATGGTGTGCGGCGCAATGGGTACGCAGACCATACCCGTATAGTCGGGGCTCACAATGGGGCCACCTGCACTGAGCGCGTACCCCGTAGAACCAGTCGCCGTGGACACGACCACGCCGTCGCCACGCAGTCGGTCGATATGGTGGCCCGACACCGTGATGTCGAACTCGACCATATCGGACAGCGGACCTCGGGTAAGCGCCATGTCGTTGAGGGCGAACGTGCGCACGACATCCTTCGTACCGTCTTCGCGCACGGACACGATATCCGCAGCGATGGTGGCGCGACGGCTCACATGAAGCTCGCCGGACAGGGCGTCGCTTACGACCTGCAGAATGTCGCGCTCCTCGGGACTCGCAGCAGTTAAAAAGCCCAGGTGACCATAGGAAAGACCGAGGATAGGAATCTCGCGATGGTTGAGGATGCGGGCAGCGCGCAGCAACGTACCGTCGCCGCCGAGCGTAATGACCAGATCGGAGCCGTCAATATCAGGCGTGCTCTGAATCTTGGATCGCTGGTCGGCAGCCCATGCGACCTCATAGCCCTGGCGCGTCAGCCAAAGCTCGAGCATCAGGCCGCTCTCGACCGCCTCTTGCTTGTAGTAATTGGGAACCAGAAAGACCTTCATAGCGTTGCAGCTTTCTCGCTCAAAACCGATACCTGGGATTGCAGCTCGTCGTCGGTGCGTTCACCGGGGGCGAACCTCGTGCCGTACAGGAAAAACTCAACGTTGCCCTTGGCACCATGAATGGGTGACACGCACACATCGACCGGGAACAGGCCCTTAGCTGCAAAGAGATCAATCGCCGCCACAAGCGTATCACGGCGGACGGCGGGGTCGGTCACGATGCCGCCCTCGCCCACCAGCGCCGCCGGAGCCTCAAACTGCGGCTTTACGAGCGTGCAGAATGCACCCGTAGGAGCCAGGCACGCCAGCACCGCATCGATAATGTTCGCGATGCTGGTAAACGAGACATCACACACAGCCAGGTCGATGGCGCCGGCATAGCCGAGCTCAGGCAGCTGCGTCACGTTTGTGCGCTCATGCAGCGTTACGCGATCGTCCTGACGCAACGACCAATCGAACTGGGCGCGACCCACGTCCACCGAGACAACGGTCGCAGCCCCGCGCTTGAGCAGACAATCGGTAAAGCCGCCGGTAGAGCAGCCCACATCCAGACAGGCAAGGCCCGTCGGATTGATGTCAAACGCATCAAGCGCGCCTTCGAGCTTAAGACCGCCGCGGCCAACATAGGGAATGCGCCCCTTCACATGCAGCGGCAGCCCCGGGATCACCTTAAGGCCCGGCGAAGTCAAGCGCTCACCGCCACTCGAGACCAAGCCGGCCATAAGAGTGCGAAGGGCATCCGCGCGATCGGCGCAGATGCCCTGTGAAATCAGTTCGTCATCAAGACGCACGCGTTTCATGAATGCCATCAACCATTCGTATCCGGAGATGCGGCCTAGCTATCCTGGGATTCGTTTGCCGCATCCTCATCGTATTCCTGCTCGAGCTTGTCGGCCTCACGCGGCGTCAACTCAAACTTGTCGACCATATCGACCGCGCGGGAGCCAAGTTCAATCGCTTCGTCAAACAGATCGAGTGAACGCTCCAAGGACGTATCCTTGGAGCGAACGGTAGCGATGATCTGATCCAGACGGTCCGAGATCTCGTCGAAGTTGCGGACGGAACCCTCTGGCATGGCTACTCCTCGACGAAGTCGGCCTCGACGGCCTCAGCAGCGTCCGCATCCTCGGCCAACACACCAGCCTCAGCCTGGGCAACCGCAACCTTAGCGGCAGCCTCGGCAGCCTGTGCCTCCTCGCGAGCGCGATCTTCGGCCAGCAGCTCCTGGTACAGGTCCTCGCCCGGCAGCTCCTCGCTGCGAGCGATCTTGCCCAGCACGCCGTTGACGAACGACGCGGACTGGTCGGTGCCATAGGCCTTGGCAAGCTCGACGGCCTCGTTGATCACAATGGCGTCCGAGACCTCCTCGTCGGTGAGGAAACGCATCTCGTAAACGGCGATACGCAGCAAATTGCGGTCGGCGCCGGGCATGCGCATAAGATCCCAGTTCTTGGCAACGGAACGCAGAGCACAGTCGATGCGGTCGATATGCTCGTAAGCACCGCGGCACAGCTCCAGCGCATAGGGGTCGAGGGGACCCTTCGAGATCAGGAAATCGCCCTCGAGGACGCGCTCAAGCGGGCTGTCCGTGGCCTCGGCCTGGAACAGCAGCTGCAGCGCCTGACTGCGGGCAAGCGTGCGCCCGCGATAAACCTTAAGGCTCAAAGGTTACTCCTTGGGGAAAACGAGGCCGTCAATGCAAACGTCAACGCGCTCGACCTCGACGCCCACCTGAGCATCGATGGCGGCAACCACGGCGGCGCGAACGGCCTCGGCGAGTTTCTTGAACGGATAGCCAAAGAACACCACGACACGCACGGTGAGTGCGAGCTTGTCGCCAACGACCTCGGCCTCGACCGCCGGCTCGGAAGCCGGGGCCTTGGACGAGAGCATCATGGAGACAAGATTAGTGGCAAGGTCCTTGACGCCAACGGAGGCGATGCCCTCGACATCGGACACGGCGCGCGAGACGATGGCGGTCAGAACATCGGGCGAAATGCCGATGCCGTCAATCTTGATTTCCTGGGGCATGAGTCCTCCTATAAGAGTTGGTTGCTAGACGCGGGAGACGAACTTGCCGTCGCGGGTGTCAACCTTGATGACCTCGCCCTCGTTGAGGTACATGGGGACCTGGATGACAGCGCCGGTGTCAATCGTGGCCGGCTTGGTGGAACCCTGGACGGTGTCGCCCTTAAAGCCCGGGTCGGTCTGGACGATGGTGGTCTCGATGAACATCGGCGGCGTCACGCCCATGAGCTCATCGTCGGCGAAGAGCAGCTGGCAGATGTCGTTCTCGCGCAGCCACTTGGAGTTCTCGCCCACCATGTCCTCGGGAACGGGAACCTGCTCATAGGTCTCGTTGTCCATGAAGATGTAGTCGGCGCCATCGTTGTAGAGGTACTGGAACTCACGGGTGGTGAGCATGACGCTCTCGAACTTGGTGCCGGCGTTGCAGGTGTTCTCGACGACGCGGCCGCTCTTGATGTCGCGGGTCTTGTAGCGCACAAACGCGCCACCCTTGCCCGGCTTGACATGCTGGAACTCGACGATGGTGTAGACCTTGTCCTTAATGCGGAGACCGAGGCCGTTCTTGAAGTCGGCGGTAGAAATGGTAGGCATAGCGACCTTTCTTGTTATGGGCAGAACGCACAAGCGTCCAAATTACATACGACCGAAATTATACACTTGCAGGCGGCGCCTACGGCGTGCGCATAAAAAGAGAACGCGGGGCGCCCGAATCATTTCGGACGCCCCGCCTCCAAAAAACCCAACTGGATGGCTTAGCAGTCGATGACGTGCAGGTCGTGCGGGGTCTTGGTGAAGGGCTCGTAGCCGTTCTCGGTGACCACGCCGTAGTCCTCCAGACGCACGCCGCCCACACCGGGCAGATACACGCCGGGCTCCATGGTGATAACCGAGCCGACCTCGATGGTGTTCTTGCTGCGGTTGAAGTTGGGCAGCTCATGGATGTCGATGCCCACGCCGTGACCCAGACCATGGTTGTAATAATCGCCATAGCCGGCATCGCCGATAATCTTCTTGGAAAGCTTGAAAATGTCGTTGCCCTCGACGCCCGGATGGATGGCAGCGACGCACTCCTCATGCGTGCGGCGCACGAGTGCGTACAGGTCCCGCTGCTCCTGCGTAGGCTCGCCCATCACGACGGTACGCGTCATGTCGGAACGATAATCGCAGTAGCCCGCGCCGTAATCCATGAGAACGAAATCGCCCTTCTCGATGACACGGTCGCTCGGCACGGCATGCGGGTTGGCGGTGTTGGGACCGCTCGCCACGATGGAGCCGAAGGCAAGGCTGTCGGCGCCGTTGGCGAACATAAAGTTCTCGAGCTCGTTGCGAACCTGCTTCTCGGTCATACCAGGCTTAATAAAGCCGAGCATGTGCTGGAAGGCGGCGTCGGTGATCGACTGTGCGTGGCGCATGAGCTCGATCTCCTCGGCATCCTTGATGGCGCGCATCTTGCGGATGTCGTCGTGCATCAGCGGCAGCATGCAGGCGACGGAGCGGTCCTCCAGGCCGCGCTGAATGCCCTGGTAGAAATTAATCTGCATATCATCCTCGACAGCGCAGACACGGCACTTGTTGGCCGCGATTTTGTCGGCGACCCAACCAGGGATGGTGCCTTCGTCCATGTCGTAGACCCAGGGGCTGCCGGCGGGCGTGTTCTCCTCAAAGCTGTTGAGGTAGCGCGAGTCGGTGTGGAACAGGCACTGGTCGACCGTAATAAACGCCGCATGCGGGAACTCGAAGGTGTAGTCGAAGACGCCCTTAACGCCCGTAAGCCAACGAAGGTTAGCCTCGTCGCGCACCACGATGGCATCGTAGCCACGCTCGACCATCAGGGCACGGACACGCTCGATACGACCGGCAGGACCGGCAGCAAACTCAGACATGCAGTTTCCTTTCTTGTTGTCTCTATATAGACGGGACGGGTCTCAACCGAACGACGGAATCGCATGCGATCCGCAACCGATTGGAAACCCGCCCCTCAACATGATACGAAAGACGATGGATGTCAATAAATCTTAGAGAAGTTCTTTGCGAGAAGCCAAGTAGGCATGAGCGTGGCGCTCAAGAACCTCGTCCTCGACGCTCGTTAGGCGAATGGCGCCGAGCGCCGCGGGCAGCGGCAACATGCTGCGGTTCGAGCGGACAAACTGCTGTCTGCGGAACTCCTCGATATATGTGGCAGGCTCCAGATCGAAGGCAAGTTCCTCGATACCAAAGTCCTCCAGGCAGTCATCGACCTCAAAAACGTAATCGATATCGAAGTCGCAGGCATCATGTGCTAGGCGCGCCTCAAAGCGCATGCCCTCGGACAACAGCTGGTAGGCAGGGACCTGCGAAGCGGCATCGCCCAAGCAGGCGCGCAGGGTGCGCTCCCCCGTCTTGCCAAAATCGAGCGCATGGCGGGCGCTCGGGTTCGTGGCCATCAGTACGTCCTTACGGGCAGTCTGAGACCATTGAACGGCATTGACGAGCGCGACCTCCTCGCCCGCGAGAATTTCGGGGACGGTCTCAGTAAACTGATTCCAGCGGGACTTACTGCTCGAAAGCATGGTGCCAACAAGTACCACATAGCCGAGCTTGAGGTACTCGGGGTCCGCCTCGCGAACAAGGTCGAGGTCACACACGACCAAGCCCGGCTCAGGACGGAACACGATAGCGGGAAGCGCATTCGACGACGAGGCGACGAGCGGCTTCATGGTCGTCGCGACCGTGAGCATGGCGTCGAACGTCGTCGGCAGCAACGCGCACTCGGCGCGGCCGCACCACTGATTGGCACACCAGCTAACAACCGAGCAGGTTGCGGCATCGCCAACGGCGACAACCAGATCGTCGCAGGTAATGCCGTTGGCAGACAGGGCGCCAAAGACGGTATCGGCGTCGACCAGCGTCGCGCCATCAGGAGAAACCTCAAGCAAAAGCTGCGACACGGCAAAACCGGCGTCGACCAGCGCATGCTCGACGACCTCACCAAAACGCTCTGACGTGTCGGCGTTCCAAACGACCATCGCGCGCTTAGGCTTGCCCACAGCCGAGGCAAACATGCGCGACAGCTCATCGAACGCGCCCAATCCGACACGGACATCGACGCTGCGGTTTTGGAAATTGATCAATTGACGGCGAATCATAGCAGCCCACGCTCCAAAAGCATCTCGGCACAAAGGTAGGAAACGTCCTCGAAGGACTTGTTGCGAATATCAAGGGTGAGGTCGGCGGCCTGGCGATACAGCGGACGGCGATGCTCAAACAGGCGCGCGGCATGCTCAGGCGAGCGGAAATCGGGGCGCGTGTCGGACCGACGAATCTGGCGAATCGAATCCTCAAAGTCGCCCTCGAGATACACGCACGTACCCATTTCGTGCATCAGCTCAATATTCACCGGTGTCTCGACGATACCGCCCCCGCACGAAACCAACAGGCTGCGCTCACTTTGGAGCGAACGGAGCGCCGAGGTCTCGAGCTCGCGAAAACGATCCTCGCCCTCGGTCTTAAAAATCTCGGTTACCGATTTGCCGCAACGGCGCACGACCAGGCGGTCGGTATCGATAAAACGCCGCTTGAACATAGTGCCGACGTTACGCGCGAGCGTCGATTTGCCCGCGCCCAAAAAGCCGATAAAGAAGATATGGTCGCAGCCGTGTTTGGTGTGCTGGGACATAGCGAGACCTATTCCTCGCAGTGAAGGTCGCGAAGGGCCCGGCGCTCAAAGATACGGAAGATCTGCGTATACCACAGGTCCTGCGTCGCCTGCGGCTTAACCAAGATGGTATCGACGCCGGCGAAGTTGCCGCTCCACACGTCCGTGTAGAGCTGATCACCGATCAGCACCGCCTCGTCGGCCGTGGCGCCGAGACGCTTAAGACCCGCCTTGAGGGCAAACGGCGCCGGCTTCATGGCGTGGCTGATGGCCTCGAGTCCCAGCTCGCGTGCAGAGCTCATGACCTGGTCGCGATGCCAGTTGTTGGACACCATACACAGCTTAAAGCCTTTGGCGCGGGCGGCATCGAGCCAGGCGGAAACCGCAGCGGGAACCTGCTCGGTGTCGCGCGGCACCAAGGTGTTATCGCGATCGAGCAGAATGGCGCGTTTGCCGTCGGCCCACAGGGTATCAAGGTCGATGCGATCGACCGAGGCAACGTATCGTTTGGGGCTAAAAATCCTCATGCTAATTCCAAGACTGTTGATGCTCTTCGTAGGTTTGCGAGAAGTACTCCTCGTCCTGCGTAATGTAGAAATACAGGTCATCAGAGTCGGTCGGCTCAAGGGTGGCCTTGAGCGCCTCGAGCGACGGAGAGCAGATGGGCGTGGGCGGCAGGCCCTCATGCTTATAGGTGTTATACGGACTATCGCTCTGCAGGTCGTCGGCGGTAACCTCGCCACCGGTGACATACATCATGGTCGCATCGCTATTGAGGTAACGCAGGCCATCGAGCTTGCCCGCCAGACGGTTATAGAAAACCGATGCCACATGCGCGCGCTGATCGGCGTTGAGGCCCTCGCGCTCAACGATAGAGGCCAAGTTGACGATGTCGTAGTCGGACATCTCCACACCGTAGCGTTCCTTGATCTTGGCTTCGCAGCTCGTAAAGTCAAGCGACTTGTACTCGGTCTTAAACTGATCGAGCATAGCGCGAATCACGCCATCGGCCGTCGGCGAATCACCCAACGAATAGGTCTTGGGGAACAAGAAACCCTCGAGCGAATCGTTAGCGGCGCCCTTAAGGAAGCTATAGTCGTCCACGTAGTTGGAGGCCTTGGCCTGGCTGAGGAAGTCTTCCTTAGAGATGCTGTCGTAGGCCTGGGCCACACGGTCGGCGACTTGATCGACCGTCAGGCCCTCAGGGATAGTCAGCGCATTGGAGCCCGCGTTGGGGCCTTCCATGAGCTGCTGAACAACCTTGGTCGCATCCATGAGTGTAGTGAACGAATAATCACCAGGCTTGAGCGACATATCGGCGTTGAGCTTTTTCACCGCCGCATAGTAATCCTTGGGATTTTCGACGATATGGTTCTCGGAGAGAATCGAGGCGATCGTATCGCCCGAAGCACCATCGGGAATGGTCACCGTAACCTGCTGACCAGCCGTAACCTTCGTATCCTCACCGGCAAAGAAACCCTTGACGGCCGGCACAACAAAGAAAGCGATCGCAGCAAGCGCGAGCACCGCCAACACAACGCCGATGATCATGGGAACCGGAGAACTCTTCTTTTGAGCACCGCGACGAGCATGCGTGTTGTAACTCGAGCGGGTCGCCGGAGCAACGCCATGCGAACCGCGAGCGTGATGCGAATGCGATTGAGGGGCCTGAGTTCGCTGGGTAGGTGCCTGCTGCTTAAAGCGGGTACCGCCTGCAGGCTGGGCCGTACGAACAGTGGGCTGCTGAGCCGCGTGAGAAGCCGAATGCTGAACCGAACGAGCAGAAGGCTGCTGACCCGTCCGTTGAACAGGTTGGGCAGGGCGCGACGCCGGCTGCTGTGTACGATTCGGCTGGCGCGGATCGGAAGCACTAGGCATGCGAAACCTCCTCGTTTTTACGATCGAGCCACGTCTGCAAAAACAGGCTGGCGGCAATCATGTCGATCTTGCCCCTCATCTGCTTTTCGTTGAGTCCCTGCTCGCGCAGGATACGCTTGGCCTCTTGCGAGGACAGACGCTCGTCCTCAAACTCCAACGGAAGATCGAGCTCGTCGGCAATCTTTTGCGCCACAGCGGCAACGCGCTCGGCCTGAGGGCCGGGCTCACCGGCCATGGTCAGGGGACGTCCGCTTACCAGGATGTCGGGCTCATAGTCCTCAACCAGGTAGCGGAACGTCTTGGCCATACCGGTGACCTCGGCAGCCGGAAGCACCTTGACAGGCATCGCCATCTTGCCATCACGGCTCGAGACGGCGATGCCAATCCTGGTCTCCCCTATGTCCAGCGCGAGCGCAACCACAGCGACTTCTTAGATTCTTAGGCGCCGAGCGCGGTCTTAGCGGCCGCGAGGGCATCGGCGATGCCGGCAGCATTCTTGCCACCGGCCTGGGCCATGTTGGGACGACCGCCACCGCGACCGTCGACCAGACCCGCGATCTGCTTGATCACGTTACCGGCGTGGAAACCGGCCTTGACGGCGTCATCGGAGCCGGCAGCGAGCAGGGCCGGAGTGCCCTTCTCAGTCACGCTGGCGACGACACAAGCGACAGGGCCGGCGACCTTCTGATGCACGGTATCCCATACGTTGCGCAGGTCGGCAGCCTCAAGGCCCTGGAGCTCAGCGACAACGAGCTTATAGCCGTCGAGCTCGACGGCGCCCTCGATGGCGCTGGAGATGGCGTCGGAGGAGCCACCGGTCAGAGCCTTCTTGAGCTTATTGGACGTCTCGCGCAGCTCGGCCTGCAGGTTCTCCACGCGGGCGGGAACCTCGTCTACGCGGCACTTGAGCGCAGCGGCGGCGGCGTCGACGAGCGCCAGGCGGTCGGCCATATAGTCGAGAGCACCCTTAGAGGTCACGGCCTCGATACGACGGACATTCGAGCCCGTAGAGGACTCGGAAATGATCTTGAACAGGCCAATCTCAGCAGTGTTGGCAGCGTGCGTGCCACCGCAGAGCTCGCGGGAGAACGGCTGGTCCTCGGCGCCCACGGAGACGACGCGGACGACATCGCCGTACTTCTCGCCAAACAGAGCGACAGCGCCGGCAGCCTTAGCCTCGTCGATGCCCATGACACGGGTCACGACCGGCTTGGAAGCGAAGATCTGCTGGTTGACCAGGTCCTCGACAGCCTTGAGCTGCTCGGAGGACAGGGCCTCGAAGTGCGTAAAGTCAAAGCGCAG
>CALHJX010000140.1:0-13492 GCA_938033385.1 uncultured Collinsella sp.
GCTCGAGCGTATAGACGCTCTTGCTAGTGAGGTCGTCCTTGCTCATGACGGCCAGCTCAAACTCCTCGGTGAGCTTGATGGCCTCCATGGGGCAGGCCTCCTCGCAGCGGCCGCAGAAGATGCAGCGACCGTAGTCGATCGACCAGGTGATGGTATCGGCCGCAAGGTCGGTATCCATGCGAATGGCATCGGCCGGGCACGCCACGCCGCAGGCACCGCAGGCAATGCAGAGCTCGGCGTTGTGCTCGGGCTTGCCGCGCATGTCCTTGTTGGTGGGGAACGGCGCAAACGGGTACTTGACCGTCGCGTCGCCGGCCTTGGCGTTAACCTTCCAAAGCTTCAGCATATTAGAGCGCCTCCTCATCGAGCGGAGCGGCCATGGTGCCCTCGCCCGCAAGCGGCGACTTGTCGCGCCAGACGTTCTCGAACTGCTCCTTGTCGAGCACGTGGTCGCGCTTGGCGGCGACATCGGTCACCGTCACGCGATCGGTGCAGGAGTAGCACGGGTCGAGCGAGCCGACGATCAGCGCCGCGTCGCCCACGGTGTTGCCGCGGAACATGTAGCGCAGGACCGGCCAGTTGCTGTACGTGGCGGCCTTGGCGCGCCAGCGGTAGCACTTCTGGTTGTTGCCGAGCATGGCCCAGTGCACGTCCTCGCCGCGCGGCGCCTCGGTGGCGCCGATAGCGTACTTGTGCGGGGTGTATTCCCAATCCGTGGTGAGGATGGGGCCCGACGGGCAGTTCTCGAGCATGGTCTCGATCATGTCGATCGAATCGTAGACCTCCTGGATGCGGACGGCGGTACGGCCGAAGGCATCGCAGGTGTCGGCCGTGGCGGCGTGCATCTTTTGGACGTCCGGATCGGCGTAGCCGTCGAAGGGATGGTCAAAGCGCACGTCGCGGGCATAGCCCGAGCCACGCATGAGCGGGCCGACCGGCGAGAAGTCACGTGCGATCTTGCGGTCCAAGATGCCGATGCCGCTCGTACGCTCAATAAAGTTGGGCGTGGAGAGCAAGACGTCGACGAGCTCCTGAACCTCGGAGCGCAGCTGGTGGATGGTCGTGAGCGTGGAGAGCTTCTGCTCGGCCAAAATATCGCGACGCACGCCGCCGATCACGTTGAGGCCGTAGGTCTTGCGGTGACCGGAGAGCTTCTCGGCCAGGTCCATGGACTTCTCGCGGACGCGGAAGAACTGCTGGAAGCCGGAGTCGAAGCCCGTGTAGTGCGACGCCAGGCCAATGTTGAGCAGATGCGAGTGCAGGCGCTCGACCTCGAGCATGATGGCGCGGATGTACTGGGCTCGCGGCGGGACATGAATGCCCTGGGCGCGCTCGACGGCCTCGGCATAGGCCACCGAGTGAGCGCAGCCGCAGATGCCGCAGATACGGTCGGCGAGGAACGTCACGGCGTCATAGTTCAGGCGCGTCTCGGCGACCTTCTCCATGCCGCGGTGCACGTAGAACAGACGGTAGTCGGCGTCGACGATCGTCTCGCCCTCAACGAACAGGCGGAAGTGGCCGGGCTCGTCGGAGGTAATGTGCAACGGGCCCATGGGGACGAGTGTGGTCTCCTTGCCCTTGGTATCGGCCAAGAACTCGTAGTTTTCCATGTCGCTCGCCGGAGCGGGACGGAAGCGGTAGTCCATGGAGTCCTTGCGCAGCGGGTACAGGCCGCTGGGCCAGTCGTCGGGCAGTACCAGGCGGCGACGGTCGGGCAGACCCTCGGGGATCAGGCCAAACATATCGCGCAGCTCGCGCTCGCCCCACACGCAGGCGGGGACGAACGGCGTCACGGACGGGAACGTCATCTTGGCGGGATCGACCTCGGTGCGCACGGTCACCCAGCCGGGGTCCTCCCCCTCCATGGAGATGACGTAATACACGGCGTAACGGCCGCACAGACTGCGCTCGTCGTTGCCGATGATCACGGGAATCCAGCCGTAGCGCTCGTAATACAGGTAGTGGACGGCCTCGGGCAGCTTGTCCTGCTTGACGGTGATCGTCAGCTGGTCCTCGCACTGCCACTCAACCTTCTCGATAGCGCCCGGCACTGCGGCGCGCAGGGCCTCGACGTGGCTTTCGCAACGACGAGCGTAGTCCTTCTTTTCAGGTTCTGCCATGGTGCTAATTCACCTCGCTTGTCTTGGTCTGGGAACTGAACACCATGCGGTAGAGAGGAGCCTCGTGGAGCTCTTCGACGCTCTGGTTCAAAACGACGGACGTTGCATCCTCGACGCCGCTCGTGATGGCGACCGGGGTGGCGATACCGAACCACATGACCACGATCGCGAGGGCGATCTCGGGGATGATCATGAGGGCGGGCACCTCGTGGCGCTTCATGCCCTCGGGCGCCTTGCCGAAGATGGACTTGAGCGCGATGCCGGTAAGGGCAAAGTACACGCCGGTGAGGCCAATGGCCACGAGCACGACCACCCAGATGGGACCGGACTGGACGCCGGCCACGAAGGTGAGGAACTCGGAGATGAACAGGGCGAACGGCGGGAAGGCGGCGAGCGCGAGCAGGGCGATGATGGTGAGCGCTGCCGTGACGGGAGCGATCTCGACGACGCCCTTGATCTTGTTCAGGTCGCGGGTGTGGTAGATGTGCTGGATGTTACCGGCCATGCAGAAGGCGAGCGCCTTCGTGAAACCGTGGAAGATGCAGTGCAGCAGGCAGGCGGCGATACCGAGCGGACCACCGATACCCAGGCACAGCGCGACCACGCCGACGTTGTCGACGGAGGAGTACGCGAAGCGGCGCTTGATATCGTCCTGCTTAAAGATGCACAGGGCGGCCACCAGGATGGACAGCGTGCCCAGGATGAGCAGGAGCGTACGCGGATAGGTGTCGCCCACCGTGATGATGGACAGGGAGTAGAAGCGGATGATCACCAGCATGGCGCACTTGAGCAGCACGCCCGAGAGCAGCGCGGAGACCGGGCTCGGAGCCTGGGAGTGCGCGTCGGGCAGCCAAGTGTGCATGGGGAACAGGCCCGCCTTGGTGCCGAAGCCGATGACGATGAACGCGAACGCGAGGCGCACGAGCATCGGGTCGAACTGGTCGGCGTAGGGCATGATGGAGGTGAGGAAGGCTGCCTCATGCGCGTTGGGCATGATATCGGCGGCGTTCGCGTAGATGAGCAGCGTGCCGAACAGGCCGAAGGCCACGCCGGCGGTGCAGACCATCGCGTACTTCCAAGACGCCTCGAGCGCCTGCTTGTTCTTGTAGATGCCCACGAGGAACACGGTCGACAGCGTGGTGGCCTCGACCGCCGCCCAGGTGAGGATGATGTTGTTGGACAGGCAGGCGAGCAGCATCGTGAAAACGAACAGGCTAAACAGCGCGTAGTACTGCTTGGTGCGCTCGGCCGGCATGGTCTTCTCCTCGATATCGATCTTGATATAGGAGATGGAGTACACGCCGGTGATGAACCCGATGATGCCTACCAGAAGGACGAAGATCGACGAGAGCGAATCGAGATGGAGCCACAGGCCCAAAGCGTCGATATTCTGCCCGCTCGAGAGCATGGTTCCCGCGGTGACGACCGAAAGGACGAGGGTCGCCGCGACGGAGATGGTGTTGAGCCCCGCAAAGACGCTGTAGGACGTCGTCTTGGGGAGCGCAGCCATAATCAGGGAGAACACGAGGGGACAAGCGAGCAGGGCGACCGTCAGCATTGAAACATCCATGGCCTACCCCTTCAATTCGGTCAGGTCGTGGGAGTCGAGCGACTTGGTGTCGTTCCAGATCCTCACGACGACGGCGGACATGATGATGACGGCGAAAATGGCGTCGGTGGCGATGCCGATCTCGATGATCTCGGGGGCCGTGGGCGCGAGCAGGGCGAGCGTCACGTGGCTACCGTTCTCCATAAGGCAGTACCCGAAGATTTGCTTGAGGATGTTGCGCTGGGAGATGATGCACGTGAGGCCGACGAAGAAGTGCGCGAAGCTGATGGCGAGGGCCGGAGTAGCCACCTCAGCGGTGGGCAGGCTCAGGCGCGTGACCACCGCGAAGCAGATGGCCACCTCCAGACCGGTGAGGATGATGGTCCAGGCCGGCTTGATGGAGGAGGTCAGCGTGCTATCGGCAGGCGAACCCATCTTTTTGTAGGCACGGTTGAGAATGAACGGAACGAGGATCACCTTGGTGACGAAGGCCGACGCGGCCCACATGAGAAGCTCGGTGGCACCGGTGGTGAGGCCCAGGGTGAGCAGCACGCCCACCAGGACAACCGACTGGATCGCGTACCACTTAATGGCGGACGGGATGGTCTTCGAGACGACCACCATGGTGGAGGTCACGATCAGAAGACCGCCCAGGATATTGACTAACGAATAACCCATGTCCTACCTCCTAACCCATCCAACTAGAGGACAGAGGACCGGCGACGACGACCATGATCATGAGGACGACGAACACGAACGCCATGGCGCGCGGAAGGGGCTGGCCGGCGGCCACGGTCTCGCTCGGCTCACCGGGCAGGACCTTACCCATCCAACGCAGGAACCATGCGAAGGTGGCGACGGTCTCGACGACCATGACGCACACGAGGACGAAGATGACCGTGTTGGAAGCACCAACCGCGAAGCCACCGGAAATAATCTGGAACTTGGAGAAGAACGTGCTCATGGGGGGCACACCGGCGATAGCGGTCGCGGCGACCGCGAAGCCCACGCCCGTGACCGGGTACTTCTTCATGAGGCCCTGGATCTTGGGCAACATACGGGTTCCCAGCGTGAAGCTGAGGGAGCCGGCGATGAGGAAGAACAGGGTCTTGGTGAACGCGTGGTTGAAGATGTGCTCGACGGCGCCGTTGAACGCCATCTGGCTTCCGAACACGGAGAGGCCCAGGCCGAAGAACACGTAGGCGAGCTGCGCGATCGTCGAGAAGGCGAGCAGGCGCTTCATATCCTTCTGGGGCAGGTACATGAGGAAGCCGAAGAGCATGGTCACGACGGCGTCGATGATGGCGACCCAACCGACGATCTCGGGGATATCGCCGGCACTCGCAAGAGCGCGGGCGAACACGCACACGCCGACCTTCACCATGGACGCGCCATGGAGGTAGGCGGAAACGGGCGTGGGGGCCTCCATTGCGGAGGGCAGCCACATGTAGAGCGGGAACTGGGCGGACTTGGCCCAAGCGGCGAACAGGATGAGCAGCAGCACGACGGTCTTCATACCGGAATCGAGCTGGGAGATCGCGCTCAGCGCGAACGTGCCGGTTCCGGCGAACAGGAAGGCCGCGCCGATGTAGAGTCCCAGAGCGCCGATATGGGTGATGATGAGCGCCTTCATACCGGCCTTCTTGGCCGTGGGCGTCATGTAGTAGCTGATGAGGCCCCAGGAGCACACGCCGGTGATCTCGAAGAAAACGAGCTGGCCGACGATGGTGGAGCTGTAGGCGAGACCGGCCATGGCGCCGATGAACGTGGAGAAGTACACGTAGAAGCGGCGACGGGGCGCGTCGGGATGCTCCTTGTTCTTATCGCTCATGTACGGGAACGAATAGATGACGACGAGCAGGCCGATAGCGACGAACGCGGGTGCGAGCAGCGTGCTCATCCGGTCGAATATGAAGCCCATGACCAAGGTCTGGCCCATACTCGCCCAGGTTACATCGACCGCGTTCATGCCGTTTCCGGCAAACGTCGCGGCCAAGCCAACGGAAGCGACCGTGGCGATGCCGCCGGCAAAGGCGCAGATCCATTTAGCGTAGGGACGCGGCAGCATGACGATGAGCAGGGAGCCCAGCATGGGGACGGCGATCGCCACCATGGCAAAGAGGGACAAGCTCGATTCGATTGACATAGTTTCTCCCTTCTCCCTACACGCCTACGACGACGAAGACGAACGCGAGGACCGCGATGCCGACGACGGCCCAGGTCTGGTTACCGAGCACCTTGAAGCGCGAACGGGAAACGGAGTTCTCGAGCACGCCGCAGACAACGAAATCGACCAGGCACTTGACAAGGAAGACGACGGCGCCCACGAGAGCGGTGACGCCGATGGTCGCGGGCTCTCCCCAGGGGATGAAGATGGAGGTGAACCAAGCGACGACCACGACCTGCTTCATGCCCATGGCGAGCTTCATCATGGCCAGGGACGGGCCGGAGAGCTCGGCGAGCGGGCCCTCCTGGAGCTCCTGCTCGGCTTCGGCCTGATCGAACGGAAGCTTGCCGAGCTCCATATAGCAGGCGGCCGCGAAGGCGACGCCGGCGAGGATGACGGCGACGACGCTCGAGACGTTGCCCGTAACGATGTGCTGACCCATGGTCGCAATGTCCGTGGAGCCGCACACGATGGCGACGGTAAACAGCGCGATGAGCATGGACGGCTCGATGAGCACGCTCATGAGGAGCTCGCGGATACCGCCGAAGCCCGCGTAGGCGTTGGAGGAATCCACGCCGGACAGCGCGAAGAAGAAGCGGGACAGCGCGAGCGCGTACATGATGGTGATGGCGTCACCAAAGACGGGCATGGGGCTCTCGAGCGTGAACATGGGCAGGCCCATGGCGAGCATGAACGACACCGCGAGGAACAGCGGCGGCATGATGCGCAGCACGAAGCTCGAGTCGGAACTCACGGACTCGGGACGCGCCATGAGCTTCGCGAGGTCCCGGTAATCCTGAAGGATGGACGGACCGCGGCGATTGTGCATCTTCGCGCGAATCACACGGGCGAGGCCGGAGAAGAAGGGCGCGACCAGCATGACCACGAGGCCCTGCGCTATCGCAAGAACGATGTTCATAATATCCTCTCCCCTCTCTAGACCATGACCACGGCGAGCACGAGGAAGACCACGAGCGCCGCGACGATGTAGCAGATGTATACGGAGTAGTTGCCGCCCTCGATCTTGGAGGCGAGGCCGGCCAGCTTATCGGCACCCTCGCTCGGTGCATCGACCAGGAAGCGGTCGGGCAGGGGCTCAACGCCCTGGGCGACACCGGTGAGCTTCTGGAACACGTGCGCGATGGACCAGCAGATCTTGGTGCATACCTCGCGCAGGGTGTAGAGCGGGCCCATGAAGAGCTCTACGTCTGACGCGAAGCTCGTGGCGACGACGGGCATGTGCTCGTTGGGCTCGTAGCCGCACGCCCAAGGGTCGGTCTTCTTAGCGGGGGCCTTGGTGCCGAGGCAGGACCTCAACACGAACGCGAGGCCGGTGAGGACCACGAGCGCGATGGCGATCGCGGGGGTGGAGGTGGCGGCACCGGAAATCTCGTTCACCAGAGACACGCCGGAGGTGGCTGTGACGGCAGAGCCGGCAAGCACGCTCTGGGCGACGTCGCCCAGAACCGGGGCGATGACGGGAGAGCCGATTCCCAGCACCACGCAGATGGCCGCGAGGAGCATCTGCGAGAACAACATCGGAGCCGGGGACTCCTTGGCATTCGCGGCCTCCTGGGAACGAGGGCTGCTCGCGAACGAGACGCCGTAGGCCTTCACGAAGCACGTGACGGCCAGGGCACCGGTGATGGCGAGGGCGGCCGCGGAGGCGACGGCGAACACCATGACGACCGGGTCGGAGAGCGTCGAGATGTTGAACAGGGACTGGTAGGTGAACCACTCGGAAACGAAGCCGTTGAGCGGCGGGATAGCCGAGATGGCAAGGGCACCGATGAGGAAGCAGACGGCCGTGACCGGCATACGGCGGAACAGGCCGCCCATCTTCTCCATGTTGCGCGTACCCGTGGCATAGAGCAGGGAGCCCGCGCCGAGGAACAGCTCACCCTTGAACATGGCGTGGTTGAGCGTGTGGTAGAGGGCGGCCATGAGCGCGATCGTCGCGATGACGTCGTTGCCCAGGGCGTGCGCCGTCATGGACGCGCCGACACCGAGCAAGATGATGCCGATGTTCTCGACGGAGTGGTAGGCCAGCAGGCGCTTAATGTCGTGCTCGTGGAGGGCGTAGACGACGCCCAGAACCGACGAGATGGATCCGAAGACCAGGACCATGAGGCCCCACCAGAGCTGGACGCCCGAACCCGCGAGCAGGTCGAGACCGACCTTGAGGATTCCCAGGATGCCGATCTTGATCATGCCGCCGGACATGAGGGCGGACACGTTGGACGGCGCCTCGGGGTGCGCCTGGGGCAGCCAGGAGTGCAGCGGGATGATACCGGCCTTCGCGCCAAATCCGAAGAACGCGAGGACGAAGCACGCGGAGGAGACGGCGGGTCCAAAGTCATGCGTACGGAAATCACTGAAGCTGAAGGAACCGCCCACGCCGTTGGTCATGAGCAGGAAGCTCGCCATGATAAGGACAAAGCCCACGTGCGCGATGACGAAGTAGAGCCAACCGCCCCTAATGGAGTTCTTGTTCTCCTCGATAACGACAAGGAAGTAGCTCGTAAGGGACATGAGCTCAAAGGCGACCAGGAACCAGAACACGTTGTCGGCGGTGATGACGAGCATCATCGAGGCGACGAAGGTGTTCATGAAGAAACCGGCGCGCCCGACCTTGCCCGGGTACTCATCGAAGTAGGACAGACCGTAGATGAAGCCCGCAAAGGCGAGGATTGAGATGAGGACCACGATCAGGCCCGCAAGGCCGTTGAGCAAGAGCTCGAGACGGGCGAACGGGAAAAAGAAGACCGTGTTGAGGGACGAAACGTCGCCAAGCACGGCCTCGAGGCCCGCGATGAACGACAGCACGGCCGCGACGGCGCCGATCAGGCAGCCGGCGGTCTTGGCGGCGTTGTCGGCCTTAATCAGCAGAACCGAGGCGAGCGCACCGATGCACGAGACGGCAAGCGATGCGATAAACAGCGTCATGCTATCCATTGTTTACGCTCCCTTCTGCTTTCTCGGACAGGCCCTGGGCCACAGCGGTAACATCGACGGCCGGACCGTTTTCGATCGAGCGCAGGCGCTTGGCCTCGTCGAGCTCGCGATCGGCCGCGCCGCCCATGACGGTCAGCGCCTTGGTGGGGCACGCCGCCACACAATGCGGGCCGTCCGGATCGAAGGCACACAGGTCGCACTTGACAGCGCAGGTGTACTGGCCAGGAGCCCACGTAAGCAGGCTGCTCAGGGACTTAGGATACGAAGGCGTCGGGTCGCACATGCCTGCGACACCGGCGATAGACGTGCCATCGGGATGGATGGCTCCGAAGGGGCACGCAATGGCGCACAGCCTGCACCCGATGCACTCCTGCTCCTTGACGTGGATGCGATCGCCATCGTGCTCGATGGCATTCACCGGGCAGACCTCGGCGCAGGGGGCACCCTCGCAATGGTGGCAGGCAAGGGCGGCCGAAATACCGCCGGTCTTCACGAGCGCCAGGCGCGGCGTATCCTGAAGACCCTGCATCCGGTGGGCGTCGGCACAGGCGGACTGGCATGTTCCGCAGCCGATGCACCTCTCCGGGTTGATGTCGATGAAGCGGTTCATCCCCACTTCCTTTCAAAATAACGGGCCGGGCTCCCGAACGTACGGGACGCCCGGCCCAAAAAGCCAACGAGAACGGGACTACACGATTTGGTTCACGTGCGTCTCGTCGTCGAACTTGGCGGCGCCAGGCTCAACGTCCTGGGGAGCAGCGGCGTCCACCAGAGCCTGCTTGAGCTCGGTGTACTGACGCTCTACCTCGCCCTCTGCCCAAACCTGGTCGGCAATGGCGTCGACCTGGCAGGCGGAGAACTTGTCCTCGGGCGTATGCGAGACCGGGTCGACCTTGTGAATGGTCAGCTCGTTGCACTTGCCGATCCACCACTGGTAGGTCATGTAGACCGTGCCCTTATTGATGCGATCGCTCACGTCGGCGCGGCTGTATACCTGGCCGCGGCGGCTGTGGATTGAGACGATGTCGCCATTCTTGATGCCGCGTGCCTGGGCGTCCGCGGGATTCATGCGGACAAAGCCGGGCTCGTCGGCAAGCAGTGCCAGCGTCTTGCAGTTGCCGGTCATCGAGCGGCAACTGTAGTGACCGACCTCGCGGACGGTGCACAGAATGAGCGGGTACTCATCGTCGGGAAGCTCGGAGGGCGCCTCCCAGTCGTGCGCCATCAGGTTGGCGCGGCCGTCCTTGGTGGTGAACTTGCCACCAGCGAACATGTCGGGCGTACCGTGGTCGTTCACATCGGTGCTCTTGACGGGCCACTGGGCGTAACCGCCCTCGGGAGCCATCTTCTCGTAGGTCGCGCCCACAAAGTTGGGGCACAGGCTAATGCACTCGTTCCAGATCTGCTCGGTGTTGTCGTAGTGCATGGGATAGCCCATACGCGTGGACAGGTCCGCGAAGATCTCCCAGTCGTGGCGGCACTCGCCCTTGGGCGGAACAGCCGCGTCAAAGTGCTGGAAGCTACGGTCGGATGCGGTAAAGACACCCTCGTGCTCGCCCCAAGAGGTAGCGGGCAGGATGACGTCGGCGAGCATGGTCGTCTGCGTCATAAAGATGTCCTGGCAAATGAACAGATCCAGCTCGGAGAGCGTCTTGCGCATACCGGCCGAATCGGGCTCGGTCTGCACCGGGTCCTCGCCGTAGTTGTAGAAGCAGTGCACCTTGCCCTCGTCGACCAGGTGGCCCAGGTCGGTGAGCTTGTAGCCCTCCTCGAGCGGGAGCTTTTCCTCGGGCACGCCCCAAGCCTTTGCAAACTTGGCGCGCACGGCGGGGTCGGTGACTTTCTGGTAGCCAGGGTACAGGTTAGGCAGCATGCCCATATCGCAGGAGCCCTGGACGTTGTTCTGACCACGCACGGGCGCGAGGCCGGAATTGGGTTTGCCGATCTGGCCGGCAACGCAGGCGATGGAGGCGATGGTGTGCACCGTCTTCAGGTTCTGCTTCTGCTGGCATACGCCCATGCCCCAGCCAATGATGGCGGAGGGCTTCGCCGTGGCGTACATCTCGGCAGCTTGGTGGATCAACGCGGGCTCGACACCCGTGATGTCCTGTACGGATTCGGGAGTGTAGTTCTTGATGGTCTCCCACCACTCGTCAAAGCCGTTCGTGTGCTCGGCGACGAATTCCTTGTCGTAGAGGCCATCGTTGACCAGACAGTTGGCAAAGGCGTTGAGGAACGCGACGTTGCAACCGTTCTTGATCGGAAGGTAGAGATCGGCGATACGCGCGGTTTCGATATGGCGCGGATCGGCGACGATGATCTTGCAACCCTTTTCTTTGGCTCGCACGATACGCCTTGCGACGATGGGGTGCGAATCGGCAGGGTTATAGCCGAAGAGGAAAATGCAGCCCGCATCCTCCATACCGGGGATGGAGCATGACATGCAACCTGAACCAACCGTGTCCATCAGACCGAGGACAGTAGGGCCGTGTCAAGTACGGGCGCAGTTGTCCACGCTGTGGGTGCCGATGCACGCACGCGTAAACTTCTGCATGACGTAGTTCGCCTCATTGCCGCCGCCTCGCGAAGAGCCGGTGGTCATGACAGCGTTAGGACCATATTCGTCAATTATGGTCTGCATCTTAGATGCGGTGAAATCCAGTGCCTCGTCCCAGCTTACGCGCTCAAGATCCGCGCCCTTGGTGCGGCGGATCATCGGGTGCAGTACGCGGGGAGTCAAGATCTTGGTGTCGTTGATGAAGTCGTAGCCGCTCATGCCCTTAAGGCACAGCTCGCTCTGGTTGGTGATGCCGTTGAGCGGTTCGGTGCCCACGACCTGGCCGTTTTGGACCAGGAGGTTAAACTGGCAACCGGCGCCGCAGTACGGGCAGATCACTTTATGCTTCTCCATGACACCCTCCTTCCTTTCTCTGCTACCGAATGCTCGGTACTTATTTGACAATCATTGGGCCTGTCACCCGACGCTTACGCCTCGTTTTCGATGGTGGCGCGGGCACGCTCGGCAGTCAGTTCTGCCAGGCGCTCCTCGTCTACCAGGGTGAGGCCCTTGGTCGGGCACGCCTCGGCACACGCCGGACCGCCGGGACGGTCCACGCACAGGTCGCACTTGAGCACGAAGCTCTTGGTCTGCGAACCCACACGCACGTCGCCCATCAAGACGGGGACCTGCGTGGTAGCCACGCTCACGGCGCCAAAGGGGCAGGCCATGACGCAGCTCTTGCAGCCGATGCAGTTGTCCTCGTTGACGCCGATGCGATGGTTCTTTGGATCAAAGAACAAGGCGCCCGTAGGACAGGCCTTCGCGCACGGAGCATCCTCGCAGTGGTGACATGCCACCGGCGCGGAGATCTCGTAGGTGCGCGTTACGCGCAAGCGAGGTGCGGCGATGTTGCCGGGAATATCGTGTGCCTCGATGCACGCCGCCATACAGGTTTGGCACCCAATGCAGCGTGAAGAATCAGCCACGACTCGTTTATTGCCCATGTTGTTCACTCCCTCCTGAATCCCATGCCGGAGAGACCCTGTCGACGTTGCCCCGGACCGCCCGTGGTCCGGCATCGACGTATCGAGTGCATGCGGCGAAACAGGCACTTCGATAGAATTCCTCCAACGATATACAGGTTAAATATACGGAGTTGCAGGGGGCAAACTTGAGCATAGGCCCTGCAATACGAGTGTATTGCAGGGGTTTTGGCAGGTTGGAATTATTCTCAGGAAGCTATAAAGGTGAGTGTATTACATGCGTACACCTCTGAGATTTTTACGCGCTCTCAATTTGGATGTACTACGCTTGTATTCGTGTTAATGGTTATTTACTTGAGTAAAATAAAGTAATGGTTATAAGATTCTATGATGTCGGCACATGCCGCATTTGACCGACTATATTGCACGTTAGCTAAGGGAGGGCAGTGATGTCATCGACGCAAAAACGAGCCATCCTGCAGGTGCGCATTCGCGAAGAGGACAAACAGCATGCCGAGCGCCTCTACGACGCCATGGGCACATCGCTCGCCGAGGCTGTCCGCCTTTTTGTCGCGCAGAGCATTTTGATGCGCAAGCTTCCCTTTCAGCCGGTCGCCGTGCGCTCAAAGGACGGCACCGCCGCCTATGGATCGCTCAAAGCATACGGAGATCCCAATCGCCGCGCCGAGGAGCGCAATGCCTGGATTGAATACCTAGCCACGGAAAGCGACGATTCGATTTTGGGTCCCGAGGAAGTAGATATCCATGAGTAGCACCATCATCGACGAGACCGTCATCCTGCGCTACCTGCTTAATGACGACGAAGTTCTGTCACCGCGCGCCGCCAAGGTCATCGCCACGCGCACCGCTCGCGTCTACCCCGAGATCATCACGCGCGTCGTGGTCACGCTGCGCGACGTCTATAAGGTTCCCCGCGTTGAGATTGCTACGGCCATGAGAAGGCTGCTCGATGACGTCATGGTCGACGAGCCCACCGTTGTCGCCCTTGCCGTCAAACTCTTTGGCAAGACCCATATGGACTTTACCGACTGCCTCCTCGCAGCCCGAACCGCCATCTACAACGATGATGTCGTGAGCTTTGGCAAGCCCATCATCCAAGGCATGATCGACTACCGCCGCAAGCGTCAAACCGCAACCGAAGCCCGCGACCGCGCCGCCGAAGCCCGCAGCCGAAGCACCGACTCCACCATCGACAAA
>CALHJX010000141.1:0-1104 GCA_938033385.1 uncultured Collinsella sp.
CTGAGCGAGTCGGCTGCGCAGGGCCTCGTAGGAGAACACGCCTCGGCGGCGGTCTTCGATAGAGGTTGGAGTGCCGCCCATGATCATGCCCAGGTACTGCGCCTTGCCCTGGAGCGTGTCGTTGTACATAGTCAGAATCTTCTCGTAGTTGTATTGGCGCGTGATCGCGTTGGGAATCTTGTACAGATTCACGAGTTCGTCGATGAGCACCAGCATGCCCTTGTATCCGCTGCAGACCAAAAAGCGTGCAATGAGCTTAACGTAGTCGTACCAGTCGTCATCGCTGATGATGGTCGAGGAGCCCAGCTCGGCGCGAGCCTCGCTCTTGGTACGGTATTCGCCGCGGATCCATTTGGTCACGCGGCTCATGGCTTCCTCGTCGCCCTCGGATACGGCCGTGCGATAGCGGCGAAGCATGCGGGTGAAGTCGAAGCCGTGGACCATCTCCTCGAGCGGGGCCAGTTGGGCATTGACGACCGACTCGTCGACGTCGGCACACGAGGCAACCCAGCGATCCAGAATTAGGTTGAGCGCACCGCCCTCGGGGCGCGTCTTGGTCGATATATTGCGCATGAGCTCGCGGTAGGTGGCAAGGCCCTGCCCCTGCCCGCCCTGCAGACGGCGCTCGGGGGATAAGTCTGCATCGGCGACGACGAATCCCTCGCCCATGGCATGCGTTCGGATGGTTTGGAGCAAAAAGCTCTTGCCGGCGCCGTAGCGACCGACCAGAAAGCGGAAGCTTGCGCCGCCGTCGGCGATGAGACTCAAATCGGTGAGCAGGGCGCGAATCTCGACCTCGCGTCCCACGGTGATATAGGGAAGGCCGATGCGCGGGACCACGCCGCCCTTGAGCGAGTTGAGAATGACGGCGGCGACGCGCTTGGGCACGCGGGGTGCTGCGGATGCGGTATCACTCATAGTCTAGGTATCCTCTCACGTCTGCTTCGTAGTCCTCGATAATTTGCGGTCCTGCCGCGCCAAATTCAATTACGGTGTCACCCACCAGGTCAAAGAGCGCCTCGTTGATGCTATCGACGAGCATGTCCTCGCTCTGTCCCGAGTGCGCCACTGCCGATGTCGCTTGCGCTGCGTTCTGCTCGAGCA
>CALHJX010000142.1:0-5916 GCA_938033385.1 uncultured Collinsella sp.
GCTCCTAACGGCGCCGGTCAATACGGGGCCCGCCCATGCGAAAACCAAGTTGTTAGGATGAGCCAGCTGGCTAGAGCTCGACCGGCACCCATTCGTCGTGATTGCAGATAAAAGCCTCGGGATCCTCGACGCTAAAGAAGACGAGCGTGGGGTCGTTAGGCCCCTCATAGTGCTCGCCCAGGTGCTCTAGATGCTTCCACCCGGCTTCGCGCATTTCGTCTAAAGCCCGGTCATCCAAGCCGGCACGCCCGCGCAAGATGAGCCAGCCATGGCCCGGCCACCAACTCGTGGCCTCAAAGCGCTGGTTTTGCAGCAGCTCTTGCCACACATCTTTGGTGCGCGCTGTTACAAACCACAGCTTGCCATCCTGGATCTGCGCAAACGAAAACGGACGCACATGAGGCTGTCCGTCAACGCTCGTCGCCAAATACCATGCCGGCACCGACGTCAGATACTCCAACACCGTATTCAATCCGTCCACGTTTCCTCCTGTACTAGCTAGTTTGGGAGCCCGGTTTGTGCGAGCTAGAGCTCCAGGCGCTCCTCGCTGCCGTCGATATCACAGAAGCGCGCGGCAATGTTGCGGACCGAAAAGAAAGCAAGGCGGCCGTCGTTGGCACTCTCGTGTTCCTCGCCAATGCCCACCATGTGCTTAAAACCCGCTTGACGCACCTTGTCGCTCGCAACTGCGTCGTCCTCAAGTGCGGCTTCGCCGGTCAATACGATCCAACATTCCCCCGGCTTCCAGCCCGAGAGCTCAAACTTGGGATTCGCGCTCAGCTCCGCCCACACATCTTTGTCGCGCGACGTACAAAACCACAGTTTACCGTCATCGACCATGGCAAACGAAAACGGTCTCACGCGAGGCTGATGCCCGTCGGCTACATCGGTCGTGGCCAGATACCACGCCGGAATGCGCCTGAGATACGAACAGGCGAGCTCAAGCTGAGCCGTGCGGTCGTTGTCGGTCATAGGGACCCCTTTCTTGCGCTCGAATCGCGCCTAAACAAGTTGAAGGTTGATGACGATGACACACGCGAGCAGCAGCGCCGTCACCACCGCAGCCAGCGCATCCCCGCGGCGAAATGCAAGCGCATGCAGGCGCGTGCGGCCCTGCTCGCCATGATAGCAGCGTGCATCCATGGCAGCAGACAGCGTCTCGGCATGGCGGAACACGCCCGTGAACAGCGGAATCGCCACACTGCCGAGCATACGCACGCCGCCGAGCGGACCTCCCGTCACGCGCGCACCGCGGCTTGCCTGCGCATCGGCCGTCTGCTTCATCTCGGTGGCAAACTGCGGCATAAAGCGCAGCGCGATACCCATGATCATGCCGAGCTCGTGCGCAGGAAGTCCCACACGCGCAAACGGCGCGAGCAGGCGCTCAAAGCCCGCGGTGAGGTCGAGCGTCGGTGTGGTGAGCGTGATAGCGCTCATACCGGCCATCATCAAGGTCAGGCGGCACGCCATAAAGGCGGCGGAATGTAGCGAGCCCTCGCTTATCTGCAAAAAGCCGAGCTGCCACAGAATGCGCCCGCTCTGGTCGGAAAACAGGTTGAGCACCGCGACCACCGCGACAATCGCCAGCAGCGGTGCCATCGATGACAGGACGCGACGAGCCGGCACCCGGGACACGGCATAGATCAGGACAACGAAGATTGCGACCGGGACCAGTCCGCGGAAGCTGCTGACCGTGAGCGTCGTGATCAGAAACACAAAGCCCAGGAGCAACTTGGTTCGCGGGTCCAGGCGGTGGATTGCACTATCGCCGGGATAGTAGCTGCCAAACGAAAACGCCTCCATTAGCAGCCCTCCTCTCGCGCGACCGTCTTGGATTTGGCCTTGTCCGAAACGTTAGAAGAACCGTCTGAGCAACCGATCAGCAAATCTGCCAACTCGTCGGCCAACGACTCAACCGTATAGAGGCCGTCAAAGCGCAGCGGCACGCCTGTCTTCGCAAGCGCCAGCGCCATGCGCTGGGCAGCGGGAACACCCAAGCCGATTGATTTAAGCTCATCCGCATGCGCAAAAACCTGAGCGGGCGTGCCCTCGGCAAACACCGCACCTTTGTTCATCACGACAATACGGTCGCAGCAATTGGCCAGGTCATCCATACTGTGCGAAACCATGACGACGGTCAGGCTCTCGTCATGAAGATGGCCGATAAGCTCAAGGAAATCCCTGCGCGCAGCCGGATCGAGCCCCGCCATGGGCTCATCGAGTACCAGGACCTCGGGCTCCATGGCAAGCACGCCAGCAAACGCCACGCGCCGCTGCTGCCCGCCCGAGAGCTCAAAGGGGCTCTTGTCGCCCACCGTGGCCAGGTCGAGGCCCACGCGCGCGAGCGATGACTCAACGCGGCGGGCAACCTCGGCCTGCGACAAGCCAAGGTTACGCGGACCAAATGCCACGTCCTGTGCCACGGTCTCGGCAAACAGCTGACGCTCTGGATACTGAAACACCACGCCGACCTTTGCCTTAACCGCGGCGGCATCTTTCTTGTTTGCCAGGTCGAGCCCCAATGCGTAAACAGAACCCTCCTGGGGACGAATCAAGCCGTTGAGATGCTGAACCAGCGTCGATTTACCCGAACCGGTATGGCCCGCAAGGCCCAGGAACTCGCCACGACGCACCGTTAGCGACACATCACGCAACGCCCAGGGGCTGCTCGGGTCGTTGCCCCAGAGGGCCTGTTTGTTCGATGCACCCTCGGCGGCTAAGCGCTTGTGCCAACGGCGACGCTCGCGGGCGCTCAGCGAATAGCTATACGAAAGGTGCGAAATCTCGATGACGGGCTGCAGCGCGTTGTCCTCATTGTCTGCCGGAACAGCGCCGTCAGCGATTTCCGACTGGGATGCGGAAGACTGCCCCGCGGTGCCCGCCTCACTTCGCTCGGTATAGGCCTGCGCAACCTCGGCAACCATATCCGCCTCGCGCACCTGCGCGTGAACGGGCACGCCCTTCGCACGAAGCGCCCTGCCAAGACAGCACGATGCCGGCATATCCAGGTTCAGCCGCGCGAGTTCGTCCGCCTGCGTCAAGATTTCATCGGGAGTACCGAGCATGGCAACGCGGCCCGCTTGGAAGACAGCAACGCGATCGGCCTCAGCGGCCTCTTCCATAAAGTGCGTAATCATCACGATGGTCATGCCGCGTTCGTGCAGCGCGTGACAGGCCTTCATGAGGCCCTTGCGCCCGCGCGGATCGAGCATCGAGGACGCCTCGTCCAAAATGAGCACGCGCGGCTCCATGGCGAGCACGCCGGCAAGCGCCACGCGCTGCTTTTGTCCGCCCGAGAGAGCGTGGGTCTCGTGGCGCTCAAAGCCCACCAGACCCACGGCCTTCAGCGCCTCGCACACGCGCCGCGCGATCTGGGCCGATTCGACCCCTAAGTTCTCGGGACCAAACGCAACATCGTCCTCGACAAGCGTCGCCACAAGCTGGTCGTCAGGATTCTGGAACACCATGCCCGCAGTCGAGCGGATATCGTAGACCAGCTCGGGATCGGACGCGTCCATGCCGTTGACGCACACCGTTCCCGCATCGGGCTGCAGCAGCGCGTTCAAATGATTGGCAAACGTAGACTTGCCCGACCCGTTTCCGCCGAGGATGCAGAAAAACTCGCCATCCTCGATGTTCAGATCGATGCCATCGAGCGCCGGTACAGCACCGTCATAGCTAAAGGAAACGCCCCGACACTCAATCATGCGCGGCCTTTGACCTGGTCCTTCTTGGGCGTGATGAGATTAGAGACCGCCTTGTACACCACCAGCGTCAACACCGAGTTGAGCACGGTCTTGATGAGGTTAAACGGCAAGACGGCGGGAAGCATGAGCGGCAGAATCACATCGGCCGAGCCATACCAGAACCAAACGCCGATGGTCAGGTTCGCAACCATGGACAGCGCCGTAGCGGCAATGACGCCGAGCACCAGACCAATCACGGCACCCTTGTAGGAGTGCATCTTTTGGTAAACGATCGCCGCGGGCAGAATAAAGCCCAGCGTAGCGACCAAGTTCATAAGCGCGCCGACCCAGTCACCCGTGGTGAGCGCATGGATAACGATCGCCATGGCGGCAACAGCAGTACCGGCACCGGGACCGTACGCAAACCCGCACACCATCGCCGGCACCAGCGACGGGTCATACGTCAAAAACGGCGCCGAAGGAAGGATGGGCAGCTGCACGTACATAAACAGGGCGCCCAAGGCGCACATCAACGCCATGGTAACGAGCTGTTTGGTGCTCCACCTATTCGTGTTCTCAAAATGGATATGCTGCGACTGTTCAGACATAAGATCACCTGCCTCTTTCATCCGGACTCTAACCGTTGGTACTGGGATCTCACCAGTTCAGCCGGCATGCGAACCAACGCACACCCGGGTCGCGGACTCATCGGCTCGGTCGCAGACACCTCGCCTGCGCCACGGCACCCCTTTGGCACCGCCCGATTTACCGCCAGTGGGGAATTCCACCCCGCCCTGAAACAGCAATTGCAAGTGTAGCACCAGTAGGCTTTCGCGCAAGTATGCCAAGGGTAATTTATGGTAGGGAAACGCCCCACAAATACGCCCGGGATAGAGCGGCGCAACAACAATGCTGCAGCACGCTAACAACTGATCGCAGGCAAGTACGAAAGATCAAGAAGGGCAGTCAACACAGAATTCCCCGAAGTGCAAAGGGCGCGATTCCACAATCTAACCCGAATTCCACCACAAATTGCTGAGTCAATGGATGTAGACTCAAGCCAGACAGAGAAATTAGGTTTTCCGCCATCTCCCTGTCCTCCGTTTTTTGAAGACCTCCGACAGTGGCTCCAATCTTTAGCCGGAGTACCACAGCTCGGGGGTCAATTCATGTAGCAGGAGATATCATGACAAGAACCGCTGTCCTAATCGATGGAAATTTCTTCCTGAAACGAGCGCGCAGGCTATGGGGAGACACTTCACCCGAAAAGCGCGCATCGGAATGTCATGCCTATGCCCTGCGGCACATATCCGCTAAACGAAAGATGACGCTAGAATACGGCGACCGCTCCCTATACAGAATCTTCTTCTACAACTGTCCACCACTAGAAAACGGCACTTTTAAGCAGCCCTGGGACGAACACAATACCGTGTTCAGCCGGAAGCATCCCTCCAATGTATGGATGTCCGATTTCCACGCAGCCCTCGGGGAGAAGAGGAAAGTTGCGATGCGCATGGGCGAACTACGCTCAGCGAACGCGCATTACAACTTGAAACAAGAATCGCTCAAGAAGCTACTCAAGGGTGAGTTGACAACAACCGACCTCGGGCAGGAAGATTTCACCCTCGTTGGGTTAAAGCAATCCGGTGTTGACATGAGAATCGGACTCGATGTCGCCTCGCTCGCCCATGGGAGAACTGTTGATCAAATCGTTCTCATAGCTGGTGACACAGACTTCATCCCAGTCGCAAAAACGGCCAGAAGGGCAGGACTCGATTTCCTAATCGATCCGATGGGCCACCATCTGCCTAGCGAGCTCATTCTTCAATCTGATGGCATCGAAGATATATCGAATGAGTTCGATCCTGCCAAAGTCAGATAGCAAGTAAGGGGCCGTCCCGCGGGACGGCCCCTTTCATAAACCTCGAGCAAGCCGTCTACCCAAGAACTTGCAAGACGCGAGTCGAGACGAGCCCGCCACTCAATTGAGCAGACAGTCGATTAAAGTCGAACAAATGAGAGATTTCGAAAAGTTGAACAATAATTCAGCACAAAAAGGACCCCTTGTCCGCGGCTCCAAAGGAGCAGGACAAGGGGTCCCAATCTAACCGAGGACGTTCCGGAGAGAAGTCCCCGTCCCGCCCCCGGATTCCCGGTGGGAGTTCTAGACCTTGTCGGCCTTAGTACATACCGCCGCCCTGCTGACCAGCGGTAGCGGCAGCGATAGCAT
>CALHJX010000143.1:0-2411 GCA_938033385.1 uncultured Collinsella sp.
GGCCTTGACCGGCGTGGCATAGGAAGCATCCTGCGTAGCAGCAGAGAACGCCTGGGCGGCCGTCGTGTAGTCGCCCACGGCGGCGAGCGCCTTGCCGCGGTTGGTGAGCAGCGCGCCGCGCTTGCCGTAGGTGCCGTCGTTGAGGGCGGCAGCATAAGCCTCGGCGGCCTCGGCATACATGCCCAGGTGCATCAAGGCGTTGCCACGAAGGTGATCGGCCTCGCCCATAATCTCATCGGGAGTCTTTGCCGCCCCAAGCATCTGGGCTGCAGCGGAAAAATCACCCGCGCGGTAAGCGGCGCGGCCCTGTTGGATCAGCTGGCTATTCAAGGAAGTCCCCTTTACTCGTGAACGATCTCGACATGGACGATCTCGTCGCCGGCACGCAGCTGCGAAATCACATCGAGACCCTCGACCGTGGTACCAAAGACGGTGTAACCGGAATCGAGGTTATGCTGGGCGCCCAGGCAGAAGTAGAACTGCGAACCCGCGGAATCGGGGTCCATGGAGCGTGCCATGGCAAGGGCACCATCGACATGGCTGTTGCGCGGATTGGTGGCAAACTCGCCCTTGATGCAGTAGCCGGGGCCACCGGTACCGGGCATGCCGTCGGGGCCCTCAAGACCAGCGGCGACGTCGGCGCCGGACATATCGCGGGTATTGGGGTCGCCGCCCTGGATGACAAAACCGGGCACATAGCGATGGAACTTAAGGCCATCATAGAAGCCCATCGTAGAAAGCTCGCAGAAGTTCGCGACATGAATGGGAGCGCCCTCGCCGTCAAACTTGACCTTGATGGTACCCTTCGACGTCTCGATAACGGCGCACTCGTCGCCGGCAAGCTGATACTCGGGCGTGTAGAGCTCTTTCTTAAAACCAAACATGTGGTTCCTTCCTCGTGCGTTTAAAGCATATTTGTACGAATTGTAGCAATAAGCATGCGCTTACATCAATTGCGCACGTAGGTTATGCCGACTATGGCGAACTAATTATAGGAACGCTGCTGCGGCTTCCAGGAACCCACATTGGCGTCGTACTGGTTCAGTGCGCTGTTGCCGCCCTGCGCGATGGGCGCCAGGATATCGCTTTGGTGGGAACTCATCGACTCACCATCGGGAATGGCCAGCGAGATGTCCCAGCTCTGACAGATCACGTCGACACGCTCGTACATCCACTCGGCAAGCTGCTTTAAGTGGGCGATGTCGTCCGCATAGACCGTATCGTCCTGATACTTAAGGTTGTTAAGCTCATCTTGCGTCTTTTTGATCTGGTCGCGCAGGGCGTAGGCACTCTGCGACAGCTCCTGGCGGGTGGACAGCGGCGTTCGGAGATAGCCGTTGTTAAAGGAATCGATGACCTCGCCGATCTGGTCCTCATCACCGTAGGACACGATGGTCTGATACAGACCGTCGAGTCTGGTATAGAGCTGATCATCGGTGAGCACGGTTTCTTCCTGGACCACCTCGGCAGAATCGTCCTGCTTGGTATCGTCCTCAGTCGCCTCGCCCTTTTGGCGCGTGGGGAAGGTCGTCTGCGCAGCCTGGCCAAACTGGTCGTAGAAGGCAGGCATGACACCCATGGGATCGGCCGTCACGAACCAATAGGCACCGCCGCAAACGACGGCAAGGACCGCGATGACGATGAGCGGCTTGGGGATATGACGCTTGTGCTTGTGATAGGCGTCCTCGTCGGGATGCACCTTGCGCTTGGGTTTTTGAGCATCGTCATGCAGGGAAACGGGCGTGGGAATATCGACCTTGGGGATACCGAAATCCTTATCGAAAGCCGGCAGCACGCAGGTCTCGTTAGGATCGGCGGCGTCCGAAAGAACCGCGGCAGCCGAGGCGGGCGCATGAGGCACCTCGGTATCGATCTGCTCTTGCGTTAGGCGCGGAAAGCCCGCCGTGCGGCCCGCTGCCAGGTCGGATGCGGCCGCGTCCTCGGAGAGGATACCCGGAGCAGGGCGTCCGCATTTTGGGCACGTGCGATCATGCGGAGAAAGACGGGCACCGCAGCCCTCACAGAACACGAACTCGGTGTGCTCGGGACCATCGCCCGGACCCACATAGGCGTTGCAGTAGGGGCAGAACGAGGCGCCGTCCTCGATAGTCTTAAGGCAATGCGGGCAGATCACGGCATCCTCTTTTCGAAGCAATTCAAACAATCGAGGTTAGAGCATAACATCGCCACGGCCCCACAGGAACAAGGCACCAATTCAACATCGCCAGGGCGCGTAGCTACTTCTTCTTTTTGCTTGGCATCGAGACTTTGATGCCTTGGGCGGACTTGGTCACACGAGAGCGCTTAGCTCCGGTACTCTTCTTTTTCTTGGGCTGGGCCTGGGCCACGCCCTCGAGTGCGCGGGCCTCGGCCTCGCGAGCGGTGCGATCTTCGCGGCGCTGCGCCATGTC
>CALHJX010000144.1:0-1099 GCA_938033385.1 uncultured Collinsella sp.
ACAGCGGCACCGACAGTCAGCGTGCCATCGGCAACGTGCGCGACGTGGGCATACAGGCCGTTGTGGTTCTTGGTGTCGGCAACGGTCAGAACAACGCCCTCGGCGGAAAGCTTGCCGGCATCGCCCTGCTGACCACCCATCTCGGCATAGAACGGGGTGCGGTCGAGCACAACCTCCACGTCCTCGCCGGCGGCAGCGGACTCGACGGACTCGCCGTTGCGCACGATGGCGACAACCTTGGCGCCCTCGATCACATCGTTGTCATAGCCGTCGAACTCGGTCGCAGCGACCTTGTCGGAAAGCTCAACCCACACGTCGTTGAAGCTGCCCCAGGCGTCGCCCTTGGCATTGGCGCGGGCGCGGGCCTTCTGGTCCTCCATGCAGGCAGTGAAGCCGTCCATGTCGACGTCGTGGCCAGCGGTGCCGGCGATCTCGACGGTTAGGTCGATGGGGAAACCAAAGGTGTCGTGCAGCTTAAAGGCAACATCGCCCGGAAGCACGGCGCCCTCGGCAAGCGCTGCCAGTGCCTCATCCAGATAGACGCGACCGTTGTCGAGCGTCGTGGAGAAGCGCTCCTCCTCGGAGGCGACGATACCCTTGACGAGCGCGACGTTCTTGAGCAGCTCGGGATAGGACTCGCCCATCTGAGCGTTAACCTCGTCGATGAACTTGGTCAGGAAAGCGCCCTCGATGCCCAGCAGGCGACCGTGGAACACGGCACGACGGAGCAGGCGGCGAAGGACGTACTCGCGACCCTCGTTACCGGGGAGGATGCCATCCGAAATCATAAAGTCGACGGCACGGGAGTGGTCGGCGATGATGCGCAGCGAGCGGCTGGCACCGGAGTAATCGTCGGCGTCATAGGTCTTGCCGCTGATCTCCTCGCCCAGCTTGATGAGATGCTGCATCAAGTCGCCATCGTAATTGGCGGTCTTGTGCTGCATGATGGCGGCCATGCGCTCAAGGCCCATGCCCGTATCGAGGTTGCGGTGCGGCAGCTCCGGCATGGAGCCGTCCTCCTGGCGGTCATACTGGGTAAAGACGAGGTTCCAGAACTCCAGGAAGCGGTCGCAGTCGCAGCCAGGCTTGCAGTCGGGGC
>CALHJX010000145.1:0-1099 GCA_938033385.1 uncultured Collinsella sp.
GGCCTAGGCTGTTAGGTCGAGTTCGTAGAGGAAGCTTTCGCGCGGCATGTCGTGACGGCGCTCTTCGCGGTTGGCGCGGTGCGTGGCCGTGCGCTTAAAGCCGTGCAGCTCGTAGAACTTCCACGAGCAGTTGGAGTCGGTGTACAGGTGCGCCCTCGTCGCTCCAAGCGAGGACAGGTGCGAGACGGCGGCATCGAGCAGAACCGTGCCAACGCCCAGGCCATGGACATCGCGATCCACGGCAAGCAGCGTGACCTCGTTGTCGTGCGGCAACGGGCTGCTCTCGAGCAGGCGGTTGTTGGTTCGGATGGTTGCGCGCACAAACGAGAGATACTCGGCGCACGCATCGGGCTCTAGCTCACGCATCTGCGATAGCAGCGCGCGTTCGGTATCCATCCAATGCTCGTTGATAGTGGCGCCGGAGCTCTGTCCCGCACGCGCGAGCGAAATGCCACGCGCCTGACCGTCGATTACGGCAACCTGTGAAAACGTCGACGACGAAAGGCAATAGGCGAGGTCGCACGCGGCCTCAAGGCGGTTGTACTCATCGTTATCCGAATTGTTATGCCAAAGCTGCTGCAGAATCAGCGCGATGGCGTCGAAGTCTTCGGTATCAAACGGTCGGTAGAGAACCCGCGAGACCATGGTGCCTCTTTCTTTTGCGGATGCATATCGAGCACAGTTCTACCACGCCATTGGCATCTAATTATGGTGCCCCTGTGTTCCATGAACTCACCGTGCCCGGTGCCATGCCCATCCCCTCCGCTCGCAAACTTTTTCTGCACATGCGCCCGTTGCGGGGTGCATCGATGCGCTCGATGCGCTACATTAAATCAGTATTTTCAATGCCGCTGCGCGAGCGCTGCAGATCGACGTATCACCGACTCACAGAGCACGGCGGCGTACCAGACAGGAGGACTGCATGGGATCTGATGTGAAGATCGCACGCGCGTTGATCTCGGTTACCGATAAGACGGGCGTCGTCGATTTCGCACGGACGCTGGTTGACGACTTTGGCGTCGAGATCATCTCTACGGGCGGCACCGAAAAGGCGCTGGCGCAGGCCGGGCTCAAACCGATTAACATCAGCGACATAACG
>CALHJX010000146.1:0-1533 GCA_938033385.1 uncultured Collinsella sp.
AGCCGAAGTCGCGGAAGCCGCCGAGTCCGAGCTCGACGAATACGGCATCGCCATTGAGGACAACGACCAACAGGCGACTCCCGCGCAAGATGCCGCCGAGGCTAACGTATCTGCCCCAGCCGAGCCCCGCATCGCCCGCGTTCTCGAGGTCGGCTGCGGCACGGGCTGCATCTCGCTCTCCCTTGCCTGGGAGCGCCGCGGCCACGTTACCTGCACCGCCACCGATATCGAGCCGCGCGCTATCGATCTGGCCACCAAAAACCGCGACGCGCTCGGTCTCACATCCGATGAGGTCGCCTTTAGCCTCACCAACCTGGTGAGTTCCATTCCCCGCGAAGAGTGGGGCACCTTTGATGTGCTTGTCTCCAATCCGCCCTACATTCCGACCGACGTCATGCGCTCACTGCCGCACGAGGTCAAGGACTTCGAGCCCGACCTGGCGCTCGAGGGCGGCGCCGACGGCCTCGATATCTTCCGCCGCCTGCTCAATGCGGCGCCTTACATGCTGCGCGCCGGCGGCCTGTTTGCCTGCGAGCTCTACGAGGGTGCTCTCGATGCCGCGGCCGAGCTCTGTCGCCAGGCAGGCCTTTCGGACGTGCGTATCGTCCACGACCTCACCGATCGCCCCCGCATCGTCCGAGCCATCGTCACCGAGCCCAAGCAGCGCCAGTAATATTTATTAACTGGTTAACAAAAATTATAAAGTAGTTTATAATTAGGACGGCTGAAAGAGGTCGGCCCATGCAGCCTCCTACCTTTCGGGAAATCATTGCCCTACTCAAGCACGATGGATTCGTGAAGGTCGCGCAAGTCGGCAGTCATGCTAAGTATGTTTCTGGCGACCGTGTTGTCACCGTGAACGGCTCTGGTGGTGATCGACCAAAGAAGGGCACGTGGGCAAGTATTCGTCGCCAAGCTGGATGGTAGTTGGAGGCAAAATGAGGCAGCGATTTACCTATGACTGCGTTCTCATAAAAGAAGACGACGGTTACTGCGCCAGCTTCCCGCAGATTCCCGGTGCCTTTGCCGATGGCGATACGCGCGAAGAAGCGATTGCCCATGCCACCGAGGCGCTGATGGCGTTTTTGGCCGACGACCTCAACAACGGTTTGACTCCGGCAGGGTACGAACGCTCGGCCGAGGTCGTGGCCCTTTCAGTCGAAATCGACCACGAGGACGCTCGAGAAGCGGCGTGCCGAACATTTAAAGACGCGGCGCTGGACCTCAAAGTCTCCGCTCCGCGGATTACCGCGCTGGTCAAAGCCGGAAAGCTCGATGTTGAACTCGTCGATGGCCGTCGGATGATAACGATAGACAGCATCGAGCGTTACGCCGCCCAAGAACGTCACGCCGGAAGACCCAAGAAGTTCGTAGCCGTCCAATAACCCCCTCACTTTCACCGACTACTAGAGCCGCTCACCAAACCAACATGCACTCTGGCCAAATAGGTTGAACGTTTCGTGCGAGAATGCCCCTCAGTAAACAAACTTTCACCAGAGCGTAAGGGGCTGGCATACACATGCAGACGGTCTA
>CALHJX010000147.1:0-4959 GCA_938033385.1 uncultured Collinsella sp.
CACCGTAGCCGCCGCCATACGCGCCGCCCGCGCCCGGCATGCCGCCAAACATGAGCATCTGGTCGTACTCTTTGCGCTTCTTCTCATCCGAAAGCGTTTCGTAGGCCTCGCTGATCTCCTTGAACTTGGCCTCGTCGCCGCCGGCATCGGGGTGATATTTTTGCGCGAGCTTGCGAAACGCGCTCTTGATCTCTTTGTCGGAGGCGCTCTTGGATACGCCCAGGATGTCATAGAAGGTTTTGCCTGCAGCCATCGTAGCTCCTCTCCTGTTACGTCCGCCGTCCATGCAGACGACGGCTCATGCTTTCATATGGCACTAGGCCAGAAAGGGCCCCGGGTGTTGCCCCGGGGCCCTTCTCAATTACTCCTCGGTGCTCTCGGCCGTATCGGCCGTAGCATCCTCGGGCGCCGCTTCGGGCTCCGGTGCGGGGCGCTTCTCGCCACCGTAGGTCACCGTCACCATCGCAGAACGCAGGATGCGATCCGCCATGCGGTAGCCCTTCTGGTATACGTCGTTGACGGTCTCGTCATACTGCGATGCGTCCTCGACGCGACCCACAGCCTGATGCTCGAGCGGATCGAACGCCTCGCCCTTGGGATCGATGGGCTCAACACCCTCGTGCGCAAACACGTCGAGCAGCTTGGCATGCACCGCGTCAACGCCATCGACGAACTGCTTAAAGTCGTCGGAAAGCTCTTGGCTGCGGGCATGGTCGATCGCGCGCTCGATATCGTCGATCACCGGCAACAGCGCGGTGACAAGCTTCTCGGTCGCACGCTCGCGCTCGGCGATGCGCTCGTTGGCGGTGCGGCGACGGAAGTTCTCCCAGTCGGCCTGCAGGCGGGCGGTGCGCTCGGTGGCGTCCTTTGCCTTGTCCTCGGCGGCCTTCTGAGCCTCTGCCGCAGCATCGAGCTCATTGCGCACGTCGGCAAGCTCCTTCTGGGCCTGCTCGAACTTGAGCTTAAAGTCGTTGTCGGCGGCTTCCTCACCGGCGCGGATAGCGGCTTCCACCATCTCGTCCTCGGTCATCGTCGCCTCCTTGTTGGAATCCTCTACCTGGTTCTCGGCAGCCTCGGCGGCCGGGGCCTCGTTGGCCTCGGTATCGTCTACGGCCTCTACGGGAATCTTCACGTCCTTCTCCTCAGAGTCAACGGGGGCGGCGTCAGCGGCGGCCGCCTCCGTGCGAGCTTTACGGGCGGACATGATTACTTGTCCTCGTCGTCCACAACCTCGTAGTCGGCGTCGACGACGTCATCGTCGGCAGGCTGGGCGCCGGCGGCACCGTCGGTCTGCTGCTGAGCGTCGGCGTAGACAACCTGAGCCAGCTCGTAGGCCACAGACTGCAGGGACTCGCCGGCGGCCTTGATGGCCTCGACATCAGAGTCCTCGAGCGCCTTCTTGGCGTCGGCGATAGCGGCCTCGGCCTTGGACTTCACGTCGGCGGAAACCTTGTCGCCCAGCTCGTTGAGGGTCTGCTCGGTGGAGTAGCACAGGCTGTCGGTCTGGTTGCGGACCTCGACCTCTTCCTTCTGCTTCTTGTCCTCCTCGGCATGAGCCTCGGCGTCCTTGACCATACGATCGACTTCGTCGTCGGACAGAGCAGTGGAGCCGGAGATGGTGATCTGCTGCTCCTTGCCGGTGCCCTTGTCCTTAGCGGAGACCTTGACGATACCGTTGGCGTCGATGTCGAAGGTGACCTCGATCTGCGGCACGCCGCGGCGGGCAGCCGGGATACCGGTCAGCTGGAACTTACCGAGCGACTTGTTGTCGCGGGCAAGCTCGCGCTCGCCCTGGAGCACGTTGATCTCGACGCTGGTCTGGTTGTCGGCAGCGGTGGAGTAGACCTCGGTCTTGGAGGTCGGGATCGTGGTGTTGCGGTCGATCATCTTGGTCATGATGCCGCCCATGGTCTCGACGCCCAGCGACAGCGGGGTAACGTCGAGCAGCAGGATGCCCTCGACGTCGCCGGTGAGCACGCCGCCCTGGACGGCAGCGCCGTCGGCAACGACCTCGTCGGGGTTCACGGACATGTTGGGCTGCTTGCCGGTCATAGTCTTGACGAGCTCCTGGACGGCGGGCATACGGGTGGAGCCGCCGACGAGGATGACCTCGGTCAGATCGGAGAGCTTAAGCTTGGCGTCGCGCAGGGCGTTGGTGACAGGCTGCTTGCAGCGCTCGAGCAGGTCGCGGGTGATCTTCTCGAACTCGGCGCGGGTCAGCGTGTAGTTGAGGTGCAGCGGGCCGGACTGGTTCATGGTAATGAACGGCAGGTTGATGGTGGCCTGCTGGGCGGCGGAGAGCTCCTTCTTGGCGTTCTCGGCGGCCTCCTTCAGACGCTGCAGGGCCATGGGGTCCTGACGCAGGTCGACACCGTTCTCCTGCTGGAACTTATCGGCCATCCAATCGATGACGCGCTGATCCCAGTCGTCGCCGCCCAGGTGGTTGTCGCCCGAGGTGGACAGAACCTCAAACACGCCGTCAGCGAGGTCGAGGATGGAGACATCGAAGGTGCCGCCGCCCAGATCGAAGACCAGGATGCGCTGGTCGGTGCCCTGCTTGTCCAGGCCATAGGCAAGAGCAGCAGCGGTCGGCTCGTTGACGATACGCTTGACGTTGAGGCCAGCGATCTTACCGGCGTCCTTGGTGGCCTGACGCTGGGCGTCGTTGAAGTAGGCCGGAACGGTGATGACGGCGTCGGTGACGGTCTCGCCCAGATACTTCTCGGCGTCAGCCTTCATCTTGGCGAGCGTCATGGCGCTCACCTGCTCGGCGGTGTAATCCTTGCCCTCGATATCGACGACGGCACGGCCACCCTGGCCCTCCTTGACCTCATACGGCACGGTCTTGATCTCGGAGGTGCACTCGGAGTACTTGCGGCCCATGAAGCGCTTGATGGAGAACACGGTGTTTTTGGGGTTGGTGACCGCCTGGTTCTTAGCGGCCTTACCCACGACGCGGTCGCCGTCAGCACGGAAGCCAACAACGGACGGGGTGGTGCGATCGCCCTCGGCGTTCACGATAATGGTCGGAGAACCGCCCTCGAGGACGGCCATAGCGGAGTTAGTAGTACCAAGGTCGATACCAAGAATCTTACTCATTAGAAATTCCCTCTCTCTTTTGCGTTCGCGCCGCCTCGACGATATGTCGCGCGGCGCTTCGGCTTGTCTTTCAGGATGTAGTGTATCCCCTTATGGGCCGGAATATACAAAATCTAAGTCAATTCATATAAGATTTCTTATTGCTGAGAGTTTAGGTTCTTAAATGCGCAGGTAGATGCGCTGATTGAGTTCTCGGCAAATCTATTGAGATCTATGTAGAGATGGCTGAGGCTTGGGTCTGGAACCCCTCGGGATGGCCTTGCGGAAAGCAAATCCCGGTTTGAGCGTGAATTCCGGGCTGCAGTTTCCGCAACCAAGGCCCTCGGGAAAATAGATCCCAGTCTGAGTGTGGATTCTGGGTCGCAGTTTCCGCCAGAGGGCTCGACCGGAAAGCGCGACCCGTTTTGGACGCCAATTCTGGGTTGCGCTTTCCAGAAGCTCGCTAAATAGCTCAATATTTCAAGTCACCTTTAGCTAACATTTACGCAGCTCAACGGCCCCACCTGCACGTTTTTTAGTAAACCTTGGCATACTCGGCGAACGGTATGAAGATGCCGGTCAGAGGGTATTGCAAACGGTCGCTCCCGTGGTATGTTTTTGCCCGAATCAAACCGGCGCGCATCGCCTGTAGCGTCGGTCAACAGAGAGGAAACTACCATGGCTCATCCCGTAATTGATGCCGACGAGTGCATCGCTTGTGGCGTTTGCGTCGACTCCTGCCCCGCTGGCGTTCTGGAGCTCCAGGACGTCGCTACCGTCGCTGACGAGGACTCCTGCGTCGCCTGTGGCGCTTGCCAGGACGCTTGCCCCGCTGGCGCGATCACCGAGATCGTCGAGGAGTAACAACTCCCCCACTGCACACTCAAAAGTACACCGTGCACAAAAAAGGAGGCTTCCGCATCGCCGCGGAGGCCTCCTTTTGCATTCGTCGTTACTAGGACAGGTCGTCCTCGTAGGGCATTAAATCGGCAAGGTAGCCCTTCTCCTTGAGCATGGCCTCGATCTCGTCGAGGGTCTGTTCGTCCTCCGCCGCAATGCGATGGAAGTGATAGCCGCTCGTCACCGTTAGCAGCGGAAAGCTCTTGCCGCTCTCGATATCGCGCAGATAGCGCTCGACATCGCGGCGGTTGCGGATGTCCAGGTCGGCCGTGATCTTGCCGTACACACGATGGTTGACGATCACGTTGAGCACGGCGCCACCCGCATCGACGATACTCGTAAGCTCGTCGCCCGCCTGCTCCACGCTGTGGCGAACCTTGACCAAGCGCGTAGGCACGGCGGGGCTGCTGGGGGCCTCCTGCAGCACGTAGCCGCGGTTGGTCGCCACGATATCGTGCCCATCGGCGCGCAGCAGGGCGATGTCCTGCACCACGATCTGGCGGCTCACACCCACCTCGCGGGCAAGCGCGCTGCCCGATACGGGCCCCTTGGCCCCCTCGAGCACAGCCATGATGGCACGGCGACGCTCGCGGGCGTTCATTATTTACCGTCCAGCAGACGCAGGTGCTTAAGCGAGAGGTCGAGGATCGGCGCGGAGTGCGTCAGGGCGCCCGAGCTAATAAAGTCAACGCCTAGGTCGGCAAGCGCGCGGATATTGCTGGCATCCACGTTGCCCGAGCACTCGGTCTTGGCGCGGCCGGCGATAAGCTCAATCGCGTCAGCCATGTCGTCGTGGGTCATGTTGTCGAACATGATGATATCGGCACCGGCCTCCACGGCCTCGCGCACCATGTCCAGATTCTCGCACTCGATCTCGACCGTCGTGGTAAACGATGCATGAGCGCGCGCCATCTCGATCGCACGTGTCACGCCACCGGCGGCATCGATGTGGTTGTCCTTGAGCATGACGGCCGTCGAAAG
>CALHJX010000148.1:0-4331 GCA_938033385.1 uncultured Collinsella sp.
CGAGCACGCCCGACGCGGTCCTCCTCCCGCTGTTCCCGTGGGGCAGGGCCCTGAACCCGTGGGCCCTGACCGTCCTCGCGCGGGAGCGGGTGAGCCCCGTCCTCCTGCAGAACTCAGCGAGGTTGCATGTCTGCGGGTCGAACCCGTCGCCCTCCTCCGCGGCCATCTCCCGGAGCGCCGCGTCTATAATCTCCTGTAGGTCATCGTGTCTCTCGTTCACCTCAATGGTCCTCCTAACGCCGGCGTGTTGGCACCACCAGCGTAGTGGCGGCGGGGAGGCGCGGTGGCCATTATTCGGTGACCGGGATTGGTCAAAATAGTTTGACTATTAGCGGCTAAAATCGCCCGGCGCTAACACCATGTCCAAACGAGTAGCCCTTGCCGGTGACGGCATACTCACCCGTAGGCGTTGGGGTACTCGGGGCGCCGGTAGAGCAAGTCCAGTATTGAGCATAACTCCACGACCCGCGCTGTCCACGAAAAACTCCAAGGCGGCATGCTAGCCTGTCAACCATAATGAGCCAGTTTGTATTGCTCGAATACCTATTAGCCCGATTAAGCATAGTCATCATATCTGCCGGCAACAAGGGCTGGTCAGTAAACGGACGCGCAGTAGAACCGGGAGCACCAGCACCCTTGGGAACAATCTTCACTTGAACAGACTCGACTCTGCAGGCTATCCTAGACGTACCCGCAGGCTGCCCATTTGAAGTCCAGTCAAGCCACCCAAAGTCTTGGCAATATGCTCGATACCAAACATCAAAGTAGCTCGATAAATCACCGGTCAGCCTAATCTTAAGAGCCTCGATACGCTTTGCGCAGCCTACTGTGCCAGTGACATCCCCATTGGAAGCCCAGCCTTGCCAGCCCACATCCTGTACATGGGCGGAGTACTCAATACCGCCCGATACGCTACTGGAGACATTCAGCTTCAGCGCCTCAATAGCAAGCGATCTGCCAGTTGTGCCTGCAACACCACCGTTGCCAACAGGATTCATCCAACCAAGCGTGGCGACATGCGCCTGGAGCGTTAGAGCTGGAGCAGAGATAAATGCGGGCGCAGACGACGCGCCAGGATCCCCGCCCTTCGCGACAAGCTTAATTTGGACAGCTTCTATCTGGATATTTAACCCGGTCGTTCCAGCGGAATCGCCGTTTTTGGCCCAACCCAACCAACCATAACCAGCCGAATAAACTCGATAGTAGATGTCATACTGATTCGCGAGGGGACCATTAATGCGCAGCTCAAGAGCCTGAATGGCCAATCCTTGTCCAACGGTCCCAACATAACCGACAGACTGCCATTCCTGCCAACCGATATTAGCAACATGGGCTCGTGCCTCAACTAGAGAATCATCGTCCACACCGGACAACGACACATTCAGAGCTTGAAGAGAAAGCGATTTTCCCGTTGTGCCGGCATCCTGCCCATCTAAAACAGATGGAGACCACCCACGGTTAGCGGAATGAGCCTGATATACAACATGAGTGCAATCGGCGGAAGCATCGGAAACAAATGCTCCGTCCGTTACTCCGGGAGCGTCACTGCCTTTACTGATAATCCTTACTTCAACAGCCTTAAGGAATGAACCCGGTATCGTTGCCCCCGCATCCGCGCCATTACACGCCCAGCCAAGCCATCCTTTTTTGGAGTCAAACACCGATACCAAACGTCATAGGCATTAGACAAATCACCAGTAAGAGCCAATCTCACTGCCTTTAGAACACGCCCATCGTTTTTAGAGTTAAGCGCAGCACCGTCAGAAACAGCACCGCTCCATCCGCCAAATTCAAAAAAGCCGGAATAGTCAATTGAGCCAGAAATCTCTTGATTATCAAACGAAATGGAGAGCGAGGTTAAAGGTTCAGAGCCGTTCTCGGAGCCCAATTGGATTGATTTGCCTTGTACGGAGCCCAGGCTTTTACCGTTAAGACCAAGCGAGCTCCCGCTTAGAACATCCGTAGCTCCAATGAAATGGTTCAACGTATCGCCGGGATCAGAGCCGCTTTTTTCGACCAATAAAATCTGAACACCCTGAATGGCGGCACCCTTCCCCACCGAGCCCGCAGGAGACCCGTTAGACGTCCAGCCCAGCCATCCGCCCAATTTGGAAGCATACACGCGGTACCAAATGTCGTAAGTTGCAGATATATCGTCATTCAGCTTAAGCTGAACGGCTTCAATGGTCCGAGACTGCCCGGTCGTGCCAACAGCGCCTGAAGACCAGTTTTGCCAACCGATGCCAGAGACGTGCGCGCGAGAGAAAATAGAGCCTCCGTGACCATACCAATTAACACTAACCGATAACGCCTCGATTGCATTACTTGAGTCGATGACTCCCGATGTCTTTCCGTCCGCGACGGCGCTCATCCATCCAACACTCGAGACATGAGATCGATAGGAAACGGTAGGCGGATCCTGAGAATGGTCCCTAAAGACATTACCTCGAACCGGTGCATCTTGGGCATTTTTTGGAAGCACCCTAATCTGAACTGCCTCGATCTGGTAAGCATAGCCCTGCGTTCCAGCAGGCTCACCATTTGAGGCCCAGCCAAGCCAACCAACATTTGCAGAATGCACGCGATACCAAATGTCATACGAATCAGAAAGACCACCCGACAAAGATAGCTTGATGGCCTCGATGGCTCGCGACTGTCCAACTGTTCCAGATGTCTGCCCATTGCCCACCGGCTGAGACTCCCAGCCGATCCCGGAAATGTGAGATTGGACCGAAATGCTGTCATTCCCCAAAGGGCTGCCATCCTGTGAAAGCAGATTGATCTTGAGGGCTTCGACGCGCTTAGCACGATCTGTTGTGCCAGCCGTCATTCCATTTGAAACGGGAGCTTGCCAGCCAATATCCTGTACATGAGTCTGGTATAAAACAGAGCCAAAGACAGCGGATACATCATTTTCGGGTTTCGGCGAATCAGTCGCATTGGAAGCAGACTCGCTGGAAACGGATGAGGGAGAATCATTGTCTGACACAGTCGGCTGCTCGACTTCAACCCCCTGTTGTTCGTCATTTAAGACGATGTCCTCGTCTTCCGAGCTGTCGGCGGCGCTGACGGAATAATCAGTAGATTCCGGCTGCACCTGTAAAGAATCAGCCCAGACAGAAAGGGGCGTCAGAAGACACTGAATGATCAGTAATGGCGTCATTGCCGTTGCTAGCAGTCGTTGCGTCTTTTTCATTCGACTCCCCCATTAATCGACCATATTTAGCATCATTATTTATCGTTACGGCAATTGCATAAATACCGAAAACGTGAATGGCACTTAAATAGAAACGAACGGACCGTTGCAAAACGACCCGTTCGTTTTAATCAGAATATTTGCTAGAACCTGTGTGAAAACACGAATTTCGACCTGCTATGCAAGCGGCACGTTGTCATACCAGCCCCATTTTGGCTTGTATGAGGTGGAATAAAAATCCAACCAGTACGCCATATCGAGCGTCCTGATCCGACCGACATTATCCATAACCTGGTTATTACCGATGTAGAGACAAACGTGACCGTAAATGCTGCCCATGCGTGTATGCGTATGCGAAGGAACGGCAATGACCATTCCGACTTTCAAATGAGAATAATCGGTGTATTTACAGTAATCCCAGTAGTAATCGCAGGCATCTGTATGGACATTCCTAAATCCGGCACGCTCATAGATATCTGCAATCCACTCGGAGCACAATCCCGGGCCAGGAGACGGCACCTGTCGGGCAAGATCTACAATTTTCTTCTGCATGGGATTTGCAAACGCGGTTGGTTGCCCAAGCAAACACGGCGAAACGGTGCTCCCGGGGGCATTGGCGCCCTTCCTCGTAAGTCGAACTTGGATAGCTTGGACATGCGCCCCATAGCCAGTACTACCGGCAACGGAGCCATTTTTAGTCCAACCAAGCCAGCCGACGTTATCGACATGAACCCTGTACCAAACATCAAAATAGGTTGCCAAGTCACCAGAAAGAGAAATTTTAATAGCCTCAACCGAATTGGATTCAGCGGTAGACGAAAGCTGCACTCCGTTTGACTTACCAGACGTCCAGCCTACATTCGAAAGATGCAGTTGATAATTAATCCCGCCGGCAACAGATGAAGTAGTTTTAGCCGAAAACCCGGTGATGGGAATTCCCTGACCAGTTGTACCGGACACCTCACCGGCCGAGACGGAATTCTGCCAAGCGCCTTTCACCTGAGAGGAATATGTCACCGAAGGTATTTCAAGATGGGAATATCCCGATGTATCAGGATGGGAAGCACCCTTCTTAATGAGCTTAATCTGAACAGCCTCGAGAGAGCACGACATACCGGTGGTGCCGGCCTCCTCG